>NZ_FOTL01000009.1 GCF_900114585.1 Methanobrevibacter olleyae
GTCATATTAATATTTATTCCCCTTTTTATTATAAATAACTTTTTATTTCTTTTTTTAAGTATTTAAAAGTGTAATTTCAAGTGTAATAAATTTTAAGTGTTTTATGGCCTTTATATTTGAAATGAAGGGTTGTTAAATTTTTTTTGCACGAAAGTAATTTTTCAACTGTAAAAATTTAACGGCTATATGATTATTTTTTTATTAAATAAAGGTATTATAATCAGTATTTTGTTAAAATAAGTGATTAAAATCGATAATTCATTATTTTTAATAATGGTTTCTACAAGGTTATATTTTTTATATACTTAAATTTTTATAAACTCTTAAAAATTTTAAAAACTTTAAATATTTTTAATAGTATTACTTAATTTTTTTAAATAAAATAAATTTTTTAAACTAATAAAAAATTCTAAAATAATTATAAAATTGATTTGAACTAATTAAATTGATAAAAATCAATAAAATTATGTTTATATAAAAAAATAACAATCATCTAATTAAATTGACCCTAAATATTAGTAAATATTTAAATAATATTAAAATAAAATAAATATCCATGGATTCAAGAGGAATAATAAACATAGAATTTTTATTTTCTACATTGATTATAATTTTATTACTTAGTATAAATTTACCAATCTTAGAGGAAAATTTAAATTCCAGCATAGAAATTGATGAAAATAGCCAAGGACGGTCCTTATTGAATCATATCTCAAATTCAATAAATGCAGTAAATTCCAAAGAATATGGATTTAATAAGAAAGTTAGATTACCTAATTCAATTAATGGTAATTATTATTCCATTTTAATAAATAATAACGAAGTAATTCTAGAATTTAATAATAAAAAAGGAAAATCAGATATTAATCCCATTAGGCTTGTCGATAATGATAATCAAACAATAAATAGTGTTCAATTATATAATGGAAGGTCATATTTGATAAAGAAGACTTTAGTAAATAATAATGAAACTCATACAATAAATCAAAGTTCAATACAAATTAGGCAAATATCAGAATAGCTAAAACTTTAAAAAACCTAGAGGAAATTATGAAATTAGATAAAAAAGGACAAATTACGGTAGAATTACTATTAATAATCAGTTTTACACTAATTACAATAATCATAGTATCAAATCTAGCATTAGAAGCTAATGAATTAAATATAGCCATAGCTTCAGCAAGGAATGGGGCTTTTGAAGGAATATCATCTAATGGTTTAGCTATTTATCCAAAAGAATCCTATGATACCTATTCTAAAGACCCTAAGAAAGTATCCCTGATGAAAACTAAAAATATAAAAATAGTCAAAATCACCCAATCTATTAAAGGGAAAGATAAATTTAATAAAACCAGGATACAATTAAAAGTTTATGCATCATCCCCACAGATAAAAACAAAAGAAGAAAAGGAATCTACAGGAGACCGTATAAATTACCATGTTAGAAAAAGTATTACAAATTCATTTAAAACTGAAAATATAACAAATAGATTGTTTAACCCTGCTTTTTCTAATAAATACAGTTTTACAACTGCAAATGTTCTTTGGATTTAGCATAAAAGATTATAAATAGTAAAGATAGAAAAGAATAAAAAGGAAAAAATCTAGAAAATTGAAATATTAAAAAATTAACCTAAATAATAGAAATAATCTTTTAAGTGTATGAACTGTGCAAATGTTTGATTATGAGTAACACTTGGCATTAAAATAGCAACGATTATTCCAATTATTCCAAAAATAATACCTATAGCCCAAATCATCATAACAGCAGTCTTTTCATCAACAGGTTTTCTTAAAACCAATCTAATTAAAGATTTAAATCCTTGTTCCGGCCTTACCAATTTCCCATCATCATTAAGTTGAGTAGGTCTGTGCTCTTGTCTTTCCATAACTCCTGCACTATAAAACTTAAGTGCTGCATCTATAATATTTGGTAAAAGTACAATAAAAGCAATTAATTTAACCCTACCAATAAATGCAGTAGCTGCAATACTTGCTCCTATAATAAGTGTACCAGTGTCTCCTGGGAAAACCTTTGCTGGATATTTATTATAATACAAGAATGCAATTAAAGTACCTAACATACTCATACTAATAATAGCTACATCATACTTACCTAGAACAATACAACTGATAGTTAAGGAAGTCATCGAAATAACTCCAAGACCTGATTCAATACCATTTAAACCTGCAAGCATATTAGTTAAATTAGAACAGATTGAAACAGCTATTGGAATTAGGATTATATACAAAAGACCAACATTAGGTGGTGCAATCCACCATAAGGGCACACCTGCTAAAAATAGTAAAAAAAGCTTTTCTTTAGATGATAAAACAATTAAATCATCTACCATTCCAACCATTCCAACAAGAAGGATTACTACAAGAACAATAGCTAATTGGAATGTTAATGTTGGAAAAAGTATAATTCCCACAAATATTCCTATAACAAAACCAAATAATATTCCCATACCACCCATTTCAGCTACAATAGGATGAGCTGATTTATGAATATCTTTTCCTATAATTTCAGCCTCTTCAAGCTTATGAATAAGCCAAGGCATAACTAAACGAGTACTTATAAATGATAAAATCCCACAAATAAGTGCAATAACAACAAGTGGCATTGTAGGAATTGAAATTAAACTTGACATTTTAACACCAAACATTATTTAATCTTTACCAAACATTATTTAATCTTTAAATAAATTGTTTTTAAATAATTAGTTTATTTTTTATTACTTATATTAAATAAACTTTTTATAAAATTCAATGTTTAAACTATTCAACTTCAAGTATTTAAATAAAAAATTCTAAAAAATTAGCTAAATTTATAAAAAATTGCTATGTTATAGAATATAGTATATAGATAAGAAAATTAAAAAAAGTGTAAAAGGCATATAAATATTATGAATTAATTATATTGGAAAATTGAAAAAATAAAAAATAATAAAATTTTAAAATATAATAAAAAAGTGAATAAATAAGTGATAAATAGAAAAGAGAATAAATAAGTGATAAAAATAAAAAAGTGAATAAATAAATGATAAAAATAAAAAAGTGAATAAATAAGTGATAAAAATGAAAAAATCATTTTTTATTTAAAATATAATAAATAGATCTTATAGGGATATTGAGTTCATAAGATATATCTTTAGGTTTTAAACCTGCTTCTTTCATGTTTTTAATTTTCAATCTACAGTCATCATCATACTTTCTTTTATAATGTTTTACATTGATTTTATCAAAATATTTAGATTTAATATAATTAACATTAGAAATGGACATACCTAATATAGATGAAATTTCCTCAGAGCGTTTTCCTTCATTATATAAATCAATTATTTGATTGATTTGATTTTTTGAATATTTTTTCTTACCCCAATTATATTTTACCTCAACAGAAACCCCCAATTTATCTAAAGCCTTAATATAAGTAGGGGAAATTCTATCATAAATACTTAAAGGACAGGTAATTCTCTTTAAAGAAGGATAAGTATCCATTAATTCAATAAGCTTTCTTGATGTTAATTGTGTTGAAATGTGTACTTCAACAGCATTTTTATCATAATCTAAATCAGTCTCTAAAGGTTTTTCATCAAAAATATCTAATTCTTCTTTAGATTCTGAATCTAAATTATCATAGTCAAAATCATCATCTTCAAACTCATCAAAGTCATCATCATAATCATCAAATTCTTCAACCATGAAAATCACCATAAATTAAAAAGATTTTTAAATAAAATAGTTAGTAAAATAGATAATCATATAATTAAAATGCATATAATCAAATCATATAATTAAAATGTATATAATCAAATCTTATATAATTAAATTGTATATAATCAAATAGTATATAATTAAATTGTATATAATCAAATAGTATATAATTAAAATTCATATAATTAAAATGTATATGATTAAATTGTAACTAATTTAAGATTTATTCTTTACCAAATCAATGAAATCTCTAGAGCGTTTTGTATTTGGCTTTCTAATACTTTTCATATTATTTATTTCATGCTTAATGCTTTTTTCACCTACTTTAAAAGCATAGGAAACTTCTTTAATATTATAATTAGAATTAGTAAAGACAATAGCCGGACCTACAGCCGCATAATTTAATTTAATGTTTAAATTTTTGATTCTACCCTCAAATTTAAACTTTTTATGTAATAATAAATCCATTTCAGGTATAGATAAAATATGCTCTTTTTCTTTATCTTGTAAAATTTTTACTACTTTAGTATGTGGATTCTGGAATACTTTACGTTGTTGTCTGTCAATGTCTCCACGAATATATGGGAAAGGTGAACCATAACGTTTTCGTCTATCGTGGGAAGTACATAAATAATATTTAGAAATATCCCACAGTATTAAAGTAGGAGCAATATCTGCAAAGATTTTTGTTTTAATCTTATCTTTTTCTTTTAAATCTTTCTTAAGCTGTCTATCTAAATGACCAAACTTATCTATTAATCCTAGCTCTTGGAGATTCTGATTAATTTTATCCTTTCTCCATTCTTCTAAATCATTAGAATCTATAAATTCTGGCTTTTCTAAATTAACTGAATAGATAATTTCATCATATATTTTAAGATTGTTCAAATCTTTAATCTTATCTTCAAAAATAGCTTCACTATGACGCTCTACAATATCTTCAGCATGTTTTACATAAGCTAAAGCTAAATTAGTGCAAGTATGTTTATCATTGATTATGGTTGGCTTAGTTCTATGGAACTCTAATCTTTCAATACGAACTCCCTTACCGAATCTTCTTCTTAATTCCTCTTCATAACTATCTGCAAATTCACTATCTAGAGGGACTCTTTTAGTAATGGTTCTACCGTTTTCTTTATATTTGACAATAGGAGTTACTGTTTTAACAACCCCTCTTCTTTGTTGCTTTAAAATGTTTAAAACTCTTTTAAAAGATTCTCTACCCCAACTAGATAAACCAGACATTAAAACCATATAATTACCAGATAATGGAAGATATGGGATTATTTCAAGCCTATGAACACCAGAATGATTAACTTTAAATTCAAAATCAGAGGATTCACATTTACAAGTCTTTCTAGCATCTAAAAAGCTACTTACACGATAAGACTTCTTACACTCCATACATCTAATCTTACCATACTCTTCTAAATTACCTAATGCAATTCTATGTGCTGAAATAGCATATTTGACCCTATCAAAACTATTTCTTTTTGCAGATGCTTTGTTCCTAAAGATTTGATTATGACGGCTAATTTCACTTAATTCTTCAAAGTCAATATTGTCACTTATACGAGAACCATAACGATTTAAAGATCTAAACGGAGCAGTATATCCACTTTCATCCATACTTTCTTTCATCTCTTGAAGCTTATCTAAATTATCTTTAAGAAGTTCATAGATTTCTAAAAATGACTCTAAATCTTTAAAATCATTTTTTAAATTAGTTAAATCTAATTTTCCCTTCTCTATCTCATTTAGAAATTTTTCAGATTCTGTTATCATTAATGATTCATCCATAATATCACCGTGAGGACTTTTATAAATTCGCCGCCAAGAATTTATATTTTTTAAATAGGATATTATAAATTTACTTTAAAATTCAACATTGTAATTAATTAAACTAAAACAATGAAAACCATTGCACCATAATTAATTAAACTAAAACAATAAAACACATTGCACCATAATTAATTAAACTAAAACAATGAACACATTGTACTTTATTATAAAAATAAAAAAATAGGCAAATTACATAAGTAATTCACCAATTTCACAATCATCTGGATTTAAAATAGCTGCACTTTCAGTAGCCATAATCATTCCTTCAGACTTTTCTCCCATTAATTTAGCAGGTTTTAAATTAGTTACAACAGGTACTTTTTTACCAACTAAGTCTTCAGGAGCATATCTTTTACCTAAACCTGCAACTACTTGAATGGTTTTATCACCGATATCAATTTGAGTTTTTAATAATTTATTAGATTTTTCAATTTTTTCACATTCTACTATTTTACCAATTTTTATTTCTACTTTTGCAAAATCATCAATACTAATTAAATCCATTTTTTCACCTATATCTTTGTCTTTGAGCTTTTTATTATTATCTTTAGAATCTTTATCTCTAGAATCTTTTTTGTCTTCAGATTCTTCTAAATTTTTATATAATTTCTCTTTTTGCTGTTCAATTGCTTTATCTTCAATCTTTTTAAATAATGGTTTTGCTTTATTGATTGTGTGACCTTCTTCTAAAAAGACTTTTGCATCTTCCCACCTATCTTCAATTGGAATATTAATCATATTACAAATTGCATCAGCTTTATTCGGAATATAAGGTTTTAATAAAATAGCAAGTACCTTAGATAATTGATTAGATAAATATAAACAATTAGAAGCCCTTTCTAAATCTTCTTTTACTGCTTTCCATGGTTCCTGATCATTAAAGTATTTATTACCTTTTTTAGCAGTTTTTATAATTTCAACTAAACCCTCTCTAAATTTCATATCTGAAATTAAGTCACCTACTTTATCCGGCAATTCCTTAATGGCTTTTTCAAATTCTAAATCCTCTTCACTTGGATTTTTATATTCCGGTACTTTAGAATCAAAGAACTTTTTAGTAAAAGTAAATGTTCTGTGTAAGAAATTACCTATTACATCTGCTAATTCATCATTGATTCTTCTTTGGAAATCATCCCATGAAAAATCAGTGTCTTTATTTAAAGGAGCATTAACTGTTAAATAATATCTGAGTAAATCAGAATCAAAGTCTCTTACAAAGTCTGCTACCCAAACGACCCAATTTTTACTGGTAGACATTTTTCTACCTTCAAGGGATAAAAATTCACCAGCGAAAATATCATCTGGTAACTTACAATCATGACCCATTAACATAGCTGGCCAGAATAAAGAGTGATGGTAAATAATATCTTTACCAATAAAATGAACTACATGTCCATCCCAATAATCTTCCCAAGGAATACCAGTTCTTCTAGACCATTGAGCAGCAGAAGAGATATAACCTATAAACGCTTCTCCCCATACATAAATTACCTTACCTTCTGCACCTTCCAAAGGTACTGGAATGCCCCATTTCATATCACGAGTCATAATCCAATCTTGAAGACCCTCTTTTAACCAATTTTCAGCATAGTTTCTTACATTTGGAGGTAAATATTCATTAGTACTAATATAATCTTCAAGTTGTTCTTGGAAATGGCTTAATTTAAAGAAATATTGAGTACTGTCACAAATAATTGGAGTGTTTCCACAGGTTAAACATTTTGGCTCAATAAGCTCTGTAGGATCTAGTGCTCTACCACAAGCTTCACAGTGATCTCCTCTTGCTTCAGATCCACAAGCTGGACAAATTCCTTCTACATATCTGTCAGGTAAGAACTTTTCACAATTTTCACAGTATAGTTGCTGAATAGTTTCTTCATAAATCAATCCTTTATCATAAAGATATTTGAAAAAATCTTGTGATATTTTATAATGTATCTTATCAGTTGTTCTTGCAAAGTTATCTAAAGAAATATCGCAGCTTCTAATATCCTCTGCAATCATATCATGGTAACGTTTTGCAATCTCAATAGGCTCTTTACCTTCAAGATCTGCTTTTACTGCAATGGGAGTACCATGCTCATCAGTTGCACATACCATTAACACCTCATTTCCCGCCATACGATTATATCTTGCATAAATATCTGCTGGAATATAAGTGGACCTTAAATGTCCTAAATGACATGGTCCATTTGCATAAGGTAGGGCACATGAAATAAATATTTTAGTCAATTAAATCTTCTCCAATAAGTATAATTAATTATTTTAAAATTTTCAATAATTTCATTAATTTTTATTTTATAAACAAATATTGTAATCATAATTAAATACAGCAATTAGTTTTTACTTTATAAAGGAATATAATAATTATAATTAAATATAACAATCAAACATTTAACAATACAATATATATAATCTGTTATATAAATAAGTAGTGATTTTTAATATGAAAATTTACAAAAATAAAAATTAAGCATTGCAAAAAAATTTAATAAATTAATATATTTTTTAAAAAGAAAAGAATGAAAAATAGTTAAAGAAAGTGCCAATAAAAGATAAACAAAAAGAAAAATCAAGCATTGCATTATACTTTAATTTTAAAAAAAAGAATAAAAATAATAAAAAAGAACACATCTTTCAAATATAAAAAAAATTTTGGTCAAGGTTTTTGAGGCGAAGCCTCAAAAAGCTTGCTTAAAAAGCTTGCTTAAACATTAAACTTCTTACTTACTTTTTCAACAGCAAGTACCAATGGATCAGTAACCATAGATACAGGAGGTGCATAAGCAAACTCCATATTACTTAATTCAAAGCAAGTAAGCTCTTGAGTAATAGCTAAAGTCATTGTATCAATTCGCTCAGCTACTCTCTCTTCAGCAATGATTTGGCATCCAATAATCGTACCATCTGCATCACAGATAACCTTTACATTCATTGGTTTTGCATTTGGATAGTATCTTGCTCTTGTTAAAGCCTCTACTTTTCCTACAACTGCTTTAATACTATTTTGTTGAGCAAAGCTACGGGTTAGGCCTACAGCACCAAACTCCAATTTACCTACTTTAGATACCATAGAATTTAAAACCGGATAAAATCTAGAACGTTTACCTGCAAGTGTTTGAGCTAAAGTTTTAGCTTGTCTTACAGCAGTAGTACCTAATTGAGAAACAGTGTTAGATCTTAAAATCGCACTATAAGATTCTACACAGTCGCCAACAGCATAAATATCCGGTACAGAAGTAGCCATCCTATCATTTACAAGTATCGCCCATCTTCCACAATCACAGCCTGCCATTTTAGCTAATTTAAGTTCTGCCCTAACACCTGTAGCTAAAATAACCATATCTGCATCTGCCTCTGATCCATCTTCAAAGACTGCAGTTTTTACTTTTCCATCTTCACCTTTAAGCTCAGTAATAGGTTGACCAAGTACTATATCAATACCTTCTCCAATTAAATAATCAGTGATGATTTTAGCCATATCTGGGTCAAGGGAACGTGGAACAATTTGTGGTAACATTTCGCATAAAGTCACTTTCAAACCCATTTTCTTAAATGCATAAGCAATTTCAATACCAATTAAACCTGCACCAGTAACTAATGCACTTTCACAATTTTCAGCCCATTCTTTAACTTGCTTACCATCATCTAAAGTTCTTATTTTAAATACTCCCTCTAAATCTACCCCTTTCATAGGTGGTACAAATGGGCTTCCTCCAGTAGCTAAAACTAATTTATCATAATTCATAGTTTTTACTACACCCTCTTTAGAATAGGTAATTTGTTTTTTATCTGAATCAACAGCAGTTACTTCAGTTTCAAGCATTACATCAATATTTTTTGCTTTATAATCATCAACAGTTCTCATTACAATATCATCAAATGAATGAATTCTATCAGATAATACATAAGGAATAGCACAAGGAGAATAAGAAACTTGATTATCTCTTGTTAATACAATAATTTCAACTTCTTCATCTAATTTTCTAAGATTAGACGCTGTAGATATGCCTCCAGCTCCTCCACCAACAATAACAACTTTCATTTACTCAAATCCTAATAGATATTATTTTTTTTAACAGTTAGTTGAATTTTAAATATAAACATTCTAATAAAATTAATAAATTAATTAATCAATATAAGCAAAATAAATTATATAAAAAAATTAATAAAAAGGCAATAATTCAAAGATATTAGAATATTAATATAGATTATCTTAATTATCTTATATATAGTTTCTTTATTTAGAAAATAATAATAAAAATAGAAGAATAAATATCAAAAAATGATAAAAGATAAAAAATATTTAAAAAAATAGTTAAAATCCAAATTAAACTTAATAAAGATTTCTACGGCTATAAGCTTGATAAAAAATAAATATTCCAACTAAAAGCAATACAAACTGTGGGAATAAGGCATAAACTATAAGTGGAATTAATTTTAATTCAGCTAAAATCCAAAGTACTGCATATACAATAATTAGAATACCTACTAAGATAAAAACTTTATTTAAAGTTTTTCTATAATCAAATGGGAAAGGTCTACTTCCACTAGGACCAAAAGGCATTATATCACTTAATTTACTCCATTATAAATATTCTACACCATCTTTAGAGTCAATAATTATAAATATCTTAGATTCTCTTTAGAGTCAATAATTATAAATATCTTACACCATCTTTAGAACCAATAATAACCCTATCAACCATTTCTGTAAATAAACCATTTTCTACAAGACCTGGAATTGTGTTTAATTCTTTTTCCATAGAAATAGGGTTTTCTATTTTACCAAATGCTACATCTAAAATAAAGTTAGCATTATCTGTTATAACAGGTCCATCTTTAGCTTTGCCCATTCTAAGTTTTACTTCTCCCCCCATATCTTCTAAAGCTTTTGTTACAGGGTTTAAAGAACTTGGAATGATTTCTACTGGAAGTGGGAAAGCACCTAAAACATCTACAAGTTTAGAATCATCTGCAATAATTAATAATTCCTTTGCAGAATAATCAACAATTTTTTCTAAAGTATGTGCTGCTCCTCCACCTTTAATTAAATTAAAATTAGGATCTATTTCATCAGCACCATCAACAGCTAAATCTATTTCATGCTCATCAAGACTAGTTATTTGAATATTCCATTTACGAGCAAGTAATGAAGACTGAAAAGAAGTTGGAATTCCCATAACTTCTATTCCTTCATCTCTAACTCTCATGCCTACCTTTTCAATAAAGTAGTGAGTAGTTGAACCAGTTCCAAGCCCTAAAATTTGACCATCTTTTACTAAATCAGCTGCAGCATAAGCGCAATCCTTCTTCATTTGACTCATAATAACACCAAATAATAATATCTTTACTAAAATAAATCTATAAAGATTATAAAAATGAAAAAATAAAATGAATACTTAAAAATCATATAATCAATTAACGAATTAATTAATCATAAATTATAATGAAATTTAAATTAATCATGAATTTTTACAATGCATTTTTCTAAAGAGTTTCCACATGGGCAATCTTTAAATTTACCTAAGTCTTTAACATAAAATCCTTTTTCTTCTTTAGAAATTCCCTCAGGAAAACACATATCCCTAAAGTCACAATCTTTATTAGAACAACCTTTACGATTAAAATCAAAGCTTGAACCTTCAAATATTCCTTTTGAATCAGTTAAAATAGTAAATTCTCCATTTTCAACCACAACTACTTTAACTTTTTCACATTCATGAATAGGGCATTTCTGTTCTACATCCCTTACTTCAGTGATAGTATATCTATGTCCTTCCTTTAATGAATCTACACAAGAGGCCTTAAATCTACAATCTGAACACTCTTCTACGGCCCCATAAAAAATAAAACTCACTCCTTCTTTTGCTAATTCTTTACCGATTAATGTAATCATATAATCATCCTCATTTAAATAATTCAATTAATAATTAATTAACATACTTAAAATTTAAAAGAGGAAAAAATTAAATAGGAAATTAATGAATAAACTAAATAATTTCAGTCTTTTTAGCTAATTTAATAGCTGCTTCTCTTGTAAGGCCATTATCTCCCAAAATTGTATATCTTTCAGGTCTTATAGTATGAGCTATTGTTAATGCATCAACAATATCATCATCATCTATACCTAATTCTGATGCAGTAGTTGGAGCTCCAATAGTTTTTAATATATTTCTAATTGATTTCCAGTCCCCACCATGTAAATGCATCATCATAATAGTACCTACACCACATTGTTCACCATGTAATGCAGGTTTTTTAGCTACCCTATCTAAAGCATGACTAAATAAGTGTTCAGAACCACTTGCAGGTCTACTAGAACCTGCAATACTTATTGCCATACCACTACTAAATAATGATTTAACAACAATTCTTGCACTTTCTTCTAATCCTTCTTTAATACTATTTGAAGAATTGATAATCAATTTAGCAGTCATTTCAGATAAAGCTGCTGCAGATTCACTATAATCTTCATTTTTTAATCTATAAGCTAGTTTCCAATCCTTAATTGCTGTATAATTAGATACAATATCTGCACAGCCTGAAGCAATCAATCTAAAAGGAGCAGTATTGATAATACCAGTATCAGCAACAACTGCCATTGGAGAATTTGCATTTTTAGAGATAGAGCCCTTATCATTTTTTATTGAAGCCATTGGTGATGCAATTCCATCGTGAGATGCAGTTGTTGGAACAGAAAGGAAGTAAGAATGTGCATTAGTAGAAGCAAGTTTTGCAACATCAATAATTTTACCTCCACCAACACCTAATACTACAGAAGCATTAGCAATTTTATCTTGTACCATTTCAACTGATTCTATTGAAGCATCTTTGACTTTTACAACTTCAACTCCAAAATCTGAACTTTCTAAAGCATCCACAGTTTGGCGACCTGCTACATCAAATGTATGAAAACCAGATACAACAAGAGCTTCATCAAATAAACGTAAATTTTTACATATTTTACCTATTTCATCAAGGACATTAGGGCCAATATGTACTTCTCTTGGCATTTGAATTGTTTTAGAATTCATATTATCTCCTTAAAAATTAATTTTAAATTTTGAATAATTTTAGAATCTATAATATTTTATAAATTTCATAGTATGTTAATTAATATTATTTTAATATATGTTTTCTATGAATTAAATAATTTTTGATTTAAATTAATTCTAATAAAAAAATTAGATTTAAAAAAGATTTGATTTAAATTAATTTCTACTAAAAAAAATTAGATTTTGATAGGTTTTGATAAAAGAATTTTGATTTTAATCTAATAACTAATAAACTATATAATTTATTAAAAACATATTACTAATATTATTAACTAATAGTTTAATAGTTATTTAGGATATTTTTAAAATATTCTATTTAAAGTATTTTTATTAAAGTATAACTTTTATGATATCTGTTTAAAATATTTTTATTAAAGTATAACTTTTATGATATCTGTTTAAAATATTTTTATTTAAACATAACTCTTAGAATATTTATTTAAAATAAGTATTCAAAATAATTAAAATCATTAATTATTATTTTATTAATTAGGTGATAATGTGGAGAATTTTAGTGAATGGTTTCATGATATTTTAGAAAACGCTGAGATAATAGATTCTAGATATCCTATTAAAGGAATGAGTGTATGGCTTCCTTACGGATTTCAAATTAGAAAAGCTACTTTGAAGATATTTAGAGATTTACTTGATAGAGAACATGACGAAGTTTTATATCCATTACTCATTCCAGAAGAAGAACTTGCAAAAGAAGGTATTCATGTAAAGGGATTTGAAGATGAAGTATACTGGGTTACTCATGGCGGCCAAAAAGAATTAAATGAAAAATTAGCTATCAGACCTACTAGTGAAACTGCTATGTATCCTATGTTTTCTTTATGGGTAAGATCACATATCGATTTACCAATTAAACAGTACCAAGTAGTTAATACATTCAGATATGAAACAAAACATACTAGGCCACTTATAAGAGTAAGGGAAATTACTACCTTTGCAGAAGCTCATACTGTACATTCCAGCTCTGCTGAAGCAGCAAAACAGGTTGAAACTGGAATTGAACTTTATAAAGAGTTCTTTGATGAACTTGGAATAGCTTATCTGATTAGCAAAAGACCTGTATGGGATAAATTCCCTGGTGCAGAATATACTATGGCTTTTGATACAATTATGCCTGATGGAAAAACCTTACAAATAGCTACAGTTCACAATTTAGGTCAAACTTTTGCAAAGACCTTTGAAATTACCTTTGAAAATAAGGAAGCTAATCACGAATATGCTTATCAAACCTGTTATGGAATATCTGATAGGGTTATTGCAGCAGCTATTGCTACTCATGGAGATGAAAAAGGTCTTCAATTACCTCCAGAGCTTTCACCAAAACAAATTACAATCATCCCTATTATCTTTAAAGATGGTGGAGAAGAAGTGATGGCTAAGTGTTTAGAAATTAAAAAATCTTTAGAAGCTAAAGGCATAAGAGTTCAAATGGATACAAGAGACATCAGACCAGGTAAAAAATTCTTTGATTGGGAATTAAAAGGAACTCCACTTAGATTTGAATTAGGGCCAAGAGATTTAAATAATAATGTAGCAATTCTCGGAAGAAGAGATAGTGGTGAAAAGATTGAAACTAGTTTAGATGAGAATATAGCTGAAAAAGTATCAGATTTATTATTTGAAGTTGAAGAAAACTTAAAATCTACTGCTTGGGCTAAACAAGAAGAAAAAATAGTTACATTAGATACTCTTGAAAACGCTTCAGGCATTGTAGATGAAGGAAAAGTCATTAAGTTCTATTGGTGTGGAGATGAAGAATGTGGTAGGGCTATTGAAGAAGAAGCAGATCTAGATATTCTTGGTATTAATGAAGAAAATATTGAAACTGATAAACTTTGCCCTCATTGTGGAAAGCCAGCTAAACATCTTGCACTTATAGCTAAGACTTACTAAATAGCTAAGCTTTTAAAGCCTCCAGCTAAAAACACCAATCAAAATTTTTTAAAAAAAAATATGAAAAAATTGAAATTTTTCAGCAAAAATGTAAAAAGAAGAATAATAAAGAGGTATCTGAATGGATAAAATTTATGCAATAATTCCTGTAAGTCAATTTGCAAATGCTAAAACAAGATTATCACCTTTCTTATCACCTGAAGAGAGAAAAAATCTCTTAAAAGCTATGTTAAAAGATATTACAACCACATTAAAACCAATCGTAGATAAAATTTTAATAATAAGTAAGGATGAAGAAGTTTTAGATTATGCCAAAGAATTAGGGCTTACAACAATTATTGAAGAAGACCATAAAAAATCTAAATCTTTAAAACCATCTGATAATGGAGGATTAAACAAAGCTTTAAAACAAGCAATGAAATGGTCTAGAAAGAAAACCAGAAAAATAATTATTTTACCATCTGACATTCCATTAATCAGAAAAACAAATATTAAACTTCTTATTGAGCAATCTAAAAATCTTGATTTTATTATTGTTCCCTCAAAAGGAGGGGGAACTAACACTTTAATTGCAAAGCCATTAGCTATTGATATGAAATTTGGAGAATTCAGTTTTAAGAAACACATTGAAGAGGCAGAAAAGAAAAAATTAACTCCTTTTGTGCATGATTCCTTTTATATGGCTCTTGATGTAAATACAACTGAAGATCTTGGAGAAATCATGATTCATGGAAATGGAACCGAAACTAAAAAATATCTAGAATCCCTTGAAATTAAAGTAGAATCTATTCACGGCCATGAAAGACTTAAAGTTACCAGAAACTAAGAAAAATTAATTTATATTAAAAAATATTAACTTATATTAAAAAATATTAAGTTATATTAAAAAATACTAACTTATATTAAAAAATATTAAACTATATTAAAAAGTATTAACTTATATTAAAAAATATTAAGCTATATTAAAAAATACTAACTTATATTAAAAAATATTAAAAAATACTAACTTATATTAAATATTAAATTACATTAAATAATGAATAATTTTTGTGATAATATGATAGGACTATCAATTGCAGGTTTTGACCCTTCAGGAGGTGCAGGTATCTTAACAGATATTAAAACTATGGCAGCACATGGAATTCATGGAACTTCAGTTATAACTGCACTTACTGCACAAAATCCTAAAAAAGTCTTTTCTGTTGAACCTATAAGCACTACATATATCTCCAAACAGATACATTCCATATTTGATGAGTACTCTATCAAATATGCAAAGACAGGCCTATTATACTCAAAAGAAATCATCCAACTAGTAAGTAAAAAGGTCGGAGAATATGATTTAAGCATAGTTGTTGATCCGGTGATGGTAGCAAGTGCAGGAGATTCACTTGCAAAAGATAAAATAGCTAATGATTTAAAAAAATATCTTCTTAAAAAATCTCTTTTAGTTACACCAAATGTTTCAGAAGCTGAAAATCTTTCTGGAATCAGAATAGAAAGTATAGATGATGCAAAAGATGCTGCATATGAGATTGGAAAATATTGTAATGTTATGATAACTGGCGGACATCTTAATGGTGTAAATATCATTTATAATAAAGAAAAAGATGAGTTAAGAACATTAAAGCAAGAATTAATTGAAACTAAGAATTTACATGGAACTGGCTGCAGTTTATCTGCTGCAATTTGTTCTAATCTTATTTTATTAAATGAAAGGGATAGCTTAGATAAAAACAATGAAAATAAATCAGATAGTGATAATTTGAAAATAGCTATTGAAAAATCTACTAAATTCATTTACGAATCTGTAAAAAATGGCAGATATGGTACTTTAAATCCTAACTTTAATTCAAAACCATTTTAAAAATTTCCATTTATAAAAAAAAAAGATATCATATTTTAAAATAAAATTAAAAATATAAAAAAATAGAAGCTATTTTTATAAAAATAACTAAAAAAATAAAAAAAGAATTTTCACTTATAAAGTGAAAAAAATTTTAATCAGGACTTTAGGCCAAAGAGGAAAAAACTCGGCAGAAAGCTAAAAAACTTGAGTTATAATTCCCAAATACCTAAAAGTTTTTCAATTTCATCTTGAAAATCTAAAAACTCTCTTGATTCTCTTTGTCTAGGACGTTCAAGAGGTACTTCTACAATATCTTTTATTCTGCCTGGTTTTTTATCCATTATCACAATTTTATCCGCCAAATAAACAGCTTCATCAACATCATGAGTTACAAATATAATTGTTGTTTCAAATCTTTTCCAAACACCAATCAATTGCTCTTGTAAACTATGTCTATTTAACATATCTACTGCAGAAAATGGTTCATCCATAAGTAAAACAGGAGTATGGTTTAATAAAGAACGAATAATAGCTACTCTTTGTTTCATACCACCAGAGAGCTCATGAGGATAACTATACTTAAAATCAGCTAACCCTACTCTATCTAAATATCTCTCAGCAGCAGCAAGATTTTCTTCCTTGCTTTTCTCACCAGCTAAATTTAAACCAAACATTACATTATCTAAAACATTTAACCATGGGAATAAAGAATATTGCTGAAAAATAAAGCCCCTATCTTTTGAAGGACCATCTATAAGTCCTCCTCCATCATATATCTCACCAGAATCCGCTTCTTCTAAGCCACCAATAAGTCTTAAAAGAGTTGTTTTTCCACAACCAGATGGACCTAAAAGGCAAATCAATTCACCATCATCGACATGTAAATTAATATCTTCTAATGCAATGAATTCTTTATCTTTTGTTGTAAATGATTTAGATATGTTTTTAATATCAATTGCCAATATAACACCTTCGATAAAAATTACAAAATTACCCGAATTTTTAATCCAAACTATTTACCATCACTAGAATTTTTAATCTAATCTATTTACCAGAAAATCATAGATTGTGCTTTTTTAAATCCTACATCAAATAAAATTCCAATAATACCAATAATTACCATACCTACAACCATAGTACCTGGATCGAATAATTGACTTGCAGTTAAAATCATATAACCTAAACCGTTACTTGATGCAATCATCTCAGCAGATACAGTACACATTAAAGCAATACTTACACCTACTTTAAGACCAGATACAATATAAGGAAGAGTTGATGGTAAAACTACTTTATATAAAATATCCCAATTATTTGCACCTAATGTATTTGCTGCTTCAATTAAGACCTTATCAGTTCTTTTTACACCATCAATAGTGTAAACTAATACTGAAAATACACAACCAATAAAGATTACAAATACAGCAGATGGTAATCCAATACCAAACCATAAAATGGAAAATGGAATCCAAGCAATTGGAGGAATTGGTCTTAAAATACTAATTACTAAGGAAGTAAGTTCATCTAAAGTTTCATACCAACCTAAGATAATACCTAATGGAATAGCCACTACAGATGCTAAAATAATACCAGCAAATACTTTAGTTAATGTACTGATAGTATGATTTAGTAATTTTCCATTAGCTATTAATCTAAATGTTGCATCAAATACATCTAATGGACTAGGTAAAATATAATAAGGTATTAAACTTAGACCTTCAGTAATTATATACCATACTATAATAATTAAAATAGGTAAAATAAAGGGTAAAACTCTTTTGTTTATATTCACATTATCACGAGCTAAAAATTATTTTAATTTTTTAATAGTGAAATCATATAATATTATTCATTAAAAATTGTGAACTATTAATTTATAATAATATTATAAAAATCAATTAAAACACGATATAATATTATATTAAACATAATATATAAATTTTATATAATTAAGCTGTAAAAGAAAATAGGAAAATTAAAAAAATAGAAAACAAAATTATTAAAAATCTTATAAATAAAAAAGAAAAATTAGTAGAAAATAATAAAAATCTTATAAATAAAAAAGAAAAATTAGTCGAAATAATAAAAATCTTATAAATAAAAAAGAAAAATTAGTAGAAAATATTAAAAATCTTATAAAAAAATAAAAAGAAAAATTAGCAGTTATTAACCACTAATTTAAAATTTAAGGGTATTAGTTAAAAGACTTAAAGTTCAGCAAAGATTTTATCTTCACTAATAGGTTCTTTTAATAATCCTAAATCTACTCCAAGTTGCATGAAGTCAATTACTGATTTTTTATAATCCTCATCTAATCCAGAAATGAATTGAGTATCATTGATGATGCTTGTTTGTAATTCCTTATCTGGAACAATATCTTCAGGTAATAAAGCTGCTGCTTCTGAAGGGTTTTCATTTGTGAATTTAGTTGCATTTTCGTGGATTGCTAAGATTTTTTTAAGTTCTTCAGGATGATTATCAATAAAGTCCTGTCTTGCTGCAACTACACAACATGGGTGTCCTGGAATAATATCAGAAGTGTTTTGGAGTAATTTACCGTATCCATTTTTAACAGCAATAGAAGAGAATGGTTCCCAACAAATCATAGCATCAATCTGACCAGCTTTTAAAGCATCAGTCATCTGAGCTGCTTTCATTGAAATAAGTTCTACATCATTTACATTTACACCAGATTTATTAAGGCCATAGGTAATAATCATGTTTTGAATAGTAGCTGCACCTGGGGTACCTACTTTTTTACCTTTTAAATCTGCAAGAGAGTTAATACCAGAGTCAGATCCAACAACTACACCACTACCTTCAATTTGAGCACCAGATACTACTTTCACAGGTACTCCTTTTTCAATAGAAGATAATACAGGAGTAATTCCTACGTAACCAACATCTACATCCCCACTTGCCATAGCAGTCATTAAGTCTCCACCATTGTTAAATTGAACAGTTTCAACTTTAAGTCCTTGAGCTTCATACTGTTTTTGAGCTTCTGCAACATACATTGCAGTATCGTGATCAGAAGGTAAGTGACCAATAGTAATAGTGTCATCACCTGCACCTAATGCAAAGTAAGCTCCAACAGCAACAATAGCTACAATAATAATAGCAATAATTGCAAGAATTTTTTTATCCATAAAAATCACTTTTATTTTTAAAATTAAACAAAAAATCTTTTCATATAACTTTCTTATATTAGTAAAGATACTTGCTTATATAACTTTCTTATAAACAATTAGTAAAGATACTTGCTTATATAACTTTCTTATAAACAATTAGTAAAGATACTTGTTTATATAACTTCTTTCTATGTATATAACATTTTTAAAATAATAAGTTCTTTTTTATAAATTGATTATATAAAATATAATTTAAAAACTTATTACTTATATAATAATTGTATAAACTGAATATATAATGTTTTTTATTAAATAAATGACTGATAGATTAATAGTACAAATATTAACTATAAATTTTTAAATTAAATATGATTTAAATGAGATAAAATGAGTTAAATAAAAAAAATAGAATAAAAAATTAGATATATTTAAAATCATTTGAATACACTTAGAATCAAAATTAATAAAAAGGGAATAATAGGTTGATATGGTATATATAATACTTTTTAATATACTGATAAGCTTACATAAATGTACTATTAAGGTTACAAAAATAAGAAAATATATGTCAATAGTCTAAAATTAGCAATTTAAAAGATGTTCCATAAATATAAAACAATGTTAAAATTAATAATAAAACTTTTACAAGGACATAGTTAAAGAGAATGATTAAATTATTCTTCCATATCACAAAATTCAAAATTACTTAATAATTTTTCTCTAAATAATTTAGATATTCTTGAAATACATTGCCTACTATAACCTAATTCCTCAGATAATTGAGTAGTGGTTCTTTTATCTAAATTGAATAATATATATAACATTAGATTAAGAGGAATTTTACTTTTATGGAAAATTGTACCTGAAAAGTCATTGAAATTAGTTCCACAATCTTTACAAGAGTATCTGCGAGTTCTACCTTGGTTTCCTCTATTATTGATATTATAGGATTTACATTTTGGACAATATACTCCATTAACCCAACGGACGCTCCTAAAGAATGCCATAGCAACCTGATCATCAGGAATTTCTACATTCGGATTAATAATATCTTTCATGATAAAATGTATTAGTATTAAAATATATATAATTTTTGAAATATTTTCTAGTTAAATAAATTAAGTAAAAAAATTAGAAAAAGTAATAAGTTTATATAAAAATTTTACATAAATATTAAAAAATATATAAAAAATAAAAAAATTAAAAAGATTATCTTAAAAATAGAAAAATAGAAATTAGTAATATTTAAAAAATATCTTAAAAAATAGAAATTAGTAATATTTAAAAAGATTATCTTAAAAATAGAAATTAGTAATATTTAAAAAAACATCTTAAAAATAGAAAAATATAAAAAAATAAATAAAAAGAATAAGAATTATAATAATTCTTTTCTTAAATCAATAGTATCCTTTAAGTCCGGTCCAGTAGAAATAATAGTTACCGGCACACCAGTTTCTTGCTCAACTTGTGTAATGAAATCTTTTGTTTCAGCAGATAAAACACCGAAATCTTGAGTTCTAGCACAATCAGGATACAATCTGTCAACACAGGTTAAAGCAATTTGAGTAGCACCATTTATTCTACAGGATTCCTTTGCAAGTTCAAAGTCAAAAGTACCGACTCTTCTACGTCTTCCAGTAACAACACCATATTCTTCGATACCTAAATCCTCTGCCTCTTTTTGACTCATTTCAGTAGCAAAAGGACCTTCACCTACACGAGTAATATAAGCTTTAAAAACATTAATAACTTCATCTACCTTAGTAGGACCTACACCTACATCAGCAGCAAAGCTACTTGCAGTAGTGTCTTTACTAGTTACAAAAGGATAAGTACCATAGTATAATGAGAGAGCGAAACCTTGTGAACCTTCAATAAACACATCTTCCCCATTATCCAAAGCTTCATTAGATACTAAAGAAACATCAGTTAAATAATCTGCAAGTTCTGGAATGTCTTCTGCTCTTTTTGCAGTTCTTAAAACCCTATCTGCATTAGCTGGCCCACAGCCAGAACCAGTACTGCCTATTTTTTTAGCTAAATGTTCTGAAGATTTATCCCTTTCTTTGTGTTCAGGTGCAATAATAGAGCATCGAGGATCTACATATGCTCTTTCTGCAACATTGTATTTACTTAAATAGTCTAATTCATGGAAAAATACTTCAGGATCAACTAAAACTCCTGCACCGATAAGTAATTTAGCTTCAGTTTGAACAAAACCAGATGGAACAAGTCTTAAACCATATTTTTCTCCATTGAATTCTACTGAATGTCCTGCATTAGGTCCTACTCCTGCACGAGCAACAATATCTGGTTTATCTTTATCACAAAGGTAAGTAATACATTTCCCTTTACCTTCATCTCCCCAAGCTCCTCCAACTAATATACTACAAGTCATTTAAATTCTCCTTTAAATAATAAAAATTTTTTATAAAAATAAGTCATTAAATCAATAGAATCAATTAATTAGTTCATAATCTATTGATTAAGGATTTTAACTTAAATATGCATATAATAATTAAATAAAATTTTAAATAAATTTAAGAAATTTCATTAAGATTCATAACACATAACATACATATTATATTTTTCAATGCTTATAAACTTAGCTATTTTTAAGATAAATTTAAGATAAATTTTAAAAAAATAATAAAATTAAAAGACTTTAAAAATAGTTTATTAAGTTATTTAAGCTTCTTTTAGTATTTTTAAAAACTTTGAAGATGGAAACATTCAAGCTTCTTCCAATATCTCTAAAAGCCTTTGAAGATACAAATATCTTTCATATTTCCACTGTTCATTATTTCCTAAAAAAGCATCTAAAACATGTGAGTTCATCTGACGCAAAATAGATAATTGAACAATATTTTTAACATCAATATCTATTTTTCCTTGAAGAATCAATTGGCCAAAACCAGTACTGATTATAGTATAATCTAAACTCATTAATTCTTCATAAAAATCTAAGTCATGAATAATTTTTAATATACTTTCACATTCAATAATATCATCATGAAAATCCTCCAATTCTAAATCCCATGATTTTAAAATCCAAATAAAACATTCAATAAGTGGAGTGTTTGGATTATCAATTAACCAATCAGATAATTCTGTAAAGGCAATATAAGCTTCTTCACAGCCAAAGGGAGCTAATTCATCAGAAACATCCCAAAAAAATCCATAATTAGCTATTTCAATAGCTCTTTTATTAGGAATCTCTCCAAAGAAATAGGTATTATCTTCCAAATAATTATATCCTTTCTCTAATTGTTCCATAAATACACCAAAATAATCATCTTAATAGATAGACATCTATACAATATAATAAAGTTAAATATAAGTTTATACTTATTTTAAAGGAAACTCTTCACAAAGTAAATCTATATAAGTTTATACTTATTTTAAAGGAAACTCTTCACAAAGTAAATCTTCACCATATTCTTTATCTGTTCCTTTTTTATTCCAATAATCTAAATAATAGAGCATCCAATTATTAGAGGCTCTTTTAATATCATCATCACTTAATGATTCAAAATCATTAAAACAATTAATATAATCGCCACCAACAACAACAGCTATATTTTCACATTCAAAAGATAATAAAAAGTCATAATCTTCATTTTCCTTTTTAAATACATCCTGAAGATTCCTATTATTAATTAAAACTTTTTTATTTTTATATTCTTTTATAATTTTATTTAAATAATCATGATTCTGGAATTTAAATTTTATTATATCTTTTCTAAATTCTTCATAAAAATAAGGAAATTTTTCAGTTAAATATTCATTAGAATTAACTAAATTATCTAAATAATCTATATTAAATTTTAAAAAACTTAAATCCTCTTTTTCATTAAAATATAAAGCTAAATAAATATTTTGACCAAAACGAATAGCTAATTCACCTTTATATGAATTATCAAAAATAGTTTGAGAGGAAATTTTAAGATTTTCAAATTCCAAATATAAAGAATTAGAATTATTATCTATTTCTAACCAAATCCATTTTCCTTGTGAAATCGCTTCTTCTATTATTTCTTTTGATCTATTATTCATAAAAATCACTAATGAAAAAATATATTGAATTAAACAAAATTGAATAAATTGAATTAAATAAGTCAAATAAATTAAATTAAATAAATTAAATAAATTAAATTAAATTAAATAAATTAAATAAATTAAATTAAATAAATTAATTAAATTAAATAAATTAAATAAATTAAATAAGTTAAATAAGTTAAATAAAAACAATTAATTTTCTTTATTTAATTCAATAAAATCTTGAAGTGCACCGTCCATTGAATATTCTACACCATCAAAGTGTTTTTTCCAATTAAAGTTTTTAATTAAAATTCTTTCATCTAGAGATTCATTCCAACCAATCTCAAAACCATAATCTTTAAGAGTTTTTGCTATCTTTTTAGCTATCTCTAAGCCTTTTTCTTCATCATATTCAAAATCGCCAAAAGCAATAAATAGATCATTATCTTCAATTACATTTTCAATATCTTCAAAGCTATAAAAACAAAATCCATAAGGAGAATACTTATTATTTCTTAAATGTGTAAATAATTCAAAAGAATCCTGAATTCCTTCTTCAATATCATAACCTGCATTATGAATAGAGATAATATTTTCTTTTGTTAAGTCTAAAAAAGCATTCTTTAAACTAATAAAATCATCTGAATCCTCATTAATTTCCTTTAAATTGTTTTTGTTTTCTAAAAAAAGTTTTAAAATCAAATCATCTGAAATATTCTCTTCAATAAACTCATCACCAATCACTTCTAAAATTTCATCATCTGAATAAAATCCAGATTTAATTAATAATTGAATTTCATAATTAATTTCATCAATCAGCTCTTGATTCATAAAAACACCTTTAAAGACTTAAAAAATTAATCCGAATTAAGCAATCATAAATTGAAATATTAAGCTTTTATAACTTTAATACTTTGAATATTTTTTCTTTCAGTTAAACCAATAACCACTCTATCATCACCAACTTTTACAAGTGAAAAATCATCCCTTTCTTTATATTCATATCCTTTTATCTCAGCATATGATTTTAAAGCTTTTCTATGATTTATTTCAAATCTGCGATGGAAATCATTGATAATATTTGCAAATACATCAGGATCATCAGTTAGTTGAATATCATCAGACTTAATAGTAACAAAGAATACAAAGCTACCATAATTAACTGCACAGTATGCATCATTATCAAACAAAGATGATATAGTCATAGTTAAAATATGGGCTTCATTAAAACTTGCTGAGAATACATTTTCAATAAATTGACTAATGTTTTGTTTCTCACCAAATTCCTTTACTGCCTTAGCTTCTTCTATAAGTTCTTCTGGAAAGCCAATTTCTTTGTTATCCCAAGCCCAAGACCATGTAAATTCATTAGGGTCTAAAAATCCAATAAGTTGAATAGGAAATTCCATATTATTAAATCTAACCGTTCCATTTTCAATATCCAATTCTGGTTCAGCATCTCCAACAAGATTGGATAATATTTCTTGTTTTTCTAATGCTAAAGCACCATATTTAGAGAATAAATCTTGTAAATCATCACGTTCTTCAATTAAAAGAGAATTAAGTTCCATTTTTTCACCAATAAAAATATAATTAAGATTAAATTGAAATTAAATTAGAAAGACAATTTAGAAATTCTACCCATAGCTTCTTTAGTGTTTTCCAAAGTATTAAATGCAGTTAATCTTAAATAGCCTTCTCCACTTGGACCAAATCCAGAACCTGGAGTACCAACAATATTTGCTTTTTCTAAGAGAAGGTCAAAAAAGTCCCAAGATTCCATATCATTTGGAGTTTTTACCCAGATGTAAGGGGAATTTACTCCGCCATAAACATTTAATCCAATTGCAGATAAACTTTCACGAATAATTCTTGCATTTTCTAAGTAATACTCAATGTTTTCTATGATTTCTTTTTGACCTTCTTTAGTATAAACTGCCTCAGCAGCCTTTTGAACAGGATAGGAAACACCATTAAATTTAGTAGTTTGTCTTCTATTCCATAATAGATTAACTGATTGTTCATTACCTTCACTATCTTTAATTTTAATTTCTTTAGGAACAACAGTATATGCACAACGTGTACCAGTAAATCCTGCGGTTTTTGAGAAACTTCTAAACTCAATAGCTACTTCTTTAGCACCTTCAATTTCATAGATTGTATGAGGAACATTGTCTTCACTAATAAAAGCTTCATATGCAGCATCAAATAAGATAAGTGCATCATTTTCCTTTGCATATTCTACAAATTTAGCTAATTGATCTTTAGTTAAAGTAGTTCCAGTAGGGTTATTTGGGAAACAAAGATAGATTAAATCTACTTTTTCACTTGGAAGTTCTGGTACAAAGTTATTTTCTTCTCTACATGGAAGATATACAATATTTTCATACATTCCATCATCTTTAATTATACCAGACCTACCAGCCATTACATTAGTATCAACATAAACTGGATAAACTGGATCAGTTACTGCAATAACATTATCCAAAGCAAAGATTTCTTGAATATTAGCAGCATCACATTTTGCACCATCAGAAATAAATACTTCATCAAGGTCTAAATCTATGCCCCATCTATTAAAATCATTTTTTATAATAGCCTCTGCTAAAAAATCATATCCTTGTTCAGGACCATATCCCATAAAAGAATTTACATCTGCCATCTCATCAACAGCATCTTTAAAAGCATTGATTACACTAGGAACTAAAGGTTTTGTTACATCACCAATACCCATTTTAATAACATTTTTACCAGGGTTTTCTTCCATATATTTAGTAGCACGTCTATTTACTTCAACAAAAAGGTAACTACTCTCTAATAATAGATAGTTTTCATTAATTTTAACCATATATATAACCTCAAACAATAATTCAAACAATTAAAATTATTCGTTAAAATAATCTCAAAGATAAAACTCATAATAAATATTAAAAATAAAATCTCTTAAATCAATTTTAAAAAATAAAAATAATCTAAAATTAATTTAATTAATAATTTCTAACTATTTAACACTTAATATGTTTATTAAATATATTATATAAAATTGTGTATTAAAAAATTAGAAATATAAATTATAATTTTAAAAATTTCAAAAGTATTTAATAAAAAAAACTTCCCTTTAAACTTAAAAACATAAAAAGTATTTAATAAAAAACTTCCCTTTAAACTTAAAAACATAAAAAGTATTTAATAAAAAATTTCTCTTTAAGAAATTTCAAAACTAATGTATAAATAAAATAAAAAAGATATAGATATAACACTATAAGATAATATATTATTTACTTATATTTATTTTATATTATAGATATAATCTATTGATTTTAAAAAAATCATTAATTAAAAAAATGCTTGTATAAAATTATAATTTTTGATATTAAAAATAAAGATTAATTCGGTGAAAAAATGAAAGAAATAACAACAATATTGCTTATTCTTATAGCAGTTATTGGAATAATTTCTATAATAATTGTTAAATTATATTATAGAGATAAGGAAAAAGATGATGAAAAAGAAAAATTAGAAGAGTTTATTAACAGTACTAAAGCTGATTATGATAATGAAAAACGTAGAAAAGTTAGAAAAACTACAAATAAAAACCGTACTAATCTCAGCCAAGCACAAGAATATGCTAAGACAATTGATATTGTTGAAAATGAAAATCTAGGAGAAACAAGTGCTTTACTTAGACAAAGAAGAAAAGCTATGGAAAATGCTCCTAAAAAACAAGTGAGAAAAGTTAAAAGAATACATCCTGAAGCAGTTAATGGCCCTAAAAAACAGGTTATCCCTAAAAAAGTTAAAAGAACTCCTAATAGGATAAAAACTCAAATGAATAAAGAAGAAGAGATTGAATCTTTCCAGGAACCTATTAAACCACAACATACCTCAACAATTAAAAGTGCTCAACAGAAAAAAGCACAACCTAAAGCTCGTCAAGTACCAATGACTGAAAAACAAAAAGAATTCATTGCTAAAGATGCTAATAAATTAGTTATTGAAGATAGTGATAATGCAGTGAAAGTTGTTAAATCTATTAAATCCTCAGATACTATTGCAGAAGTAAAAGAATCTTCTAAAATAGAAGATAAAACTGTGAAAGTAGATGAAAAAGATGAAATAGTTAAAAAAGCTGAAGCAGATACTGCAGAAATAATTAAGAAAATTGAAGAGGCTAAAGAGGAAGTAGAAGATAAATTAGCAGATACTACAATAGATAAAACTGAAGAAATTAAAGAAGCTGTTAAAGAAGAATTAAGTGAAACTAAAGTAGAAGAAGCTAAAGAAACTCCAGAGATAGAATCTACAATTGAAGCAGAACCTAGATTAGAAGAAATTGAAACTGCAATTGAAACCGAACCAAAAATAGAAGAAACAAAACCTACAACTGAAACCGAACCAAAAATAGAAGAAACAAAACCCACAACTGAAACCGAATCAAGAGTAAAAGAGGCTAAATCTACTATAACCGAAGGGGCATCAAAAGTAAGTGATAAGATTTCTCAAGTAGCAGAAAAAGTCTATAACGATGACCTTCATCTTATTCTTAATAAAGATAAAAAAGTAGAAGTAGATGAAACTCCTGAAAATGACTTTGTTACAATTAATTCTGATAGTGAAAGTAGTTCTCAAAATAAGGAATTAATTAGTAGTGCTATTAAATCTATTAGAAACTTCAGAAAACCAAATGTTCCAGAAGAACCAGTTATTGAAAAAATTAAAGATGACATAATACCTAATGATTATGCTCAAGACTTTGGAGATGGAATTGAATACATTGGAGATACTATTACAATAACTCCAATTCATGAAGAAGAAAGAGATTTAGCTAATAATCAACCAAATGAAGATGTAGATAAAATTTATAAAGAGATTAATAAAGAGTCTTACAATAAAACAGATGATGATGAATTATCTGAATCTTTTGAAGATGTTACTGATGAAACTTCCGAAAAAGATGCAAATGTCTACACTAAAGAAGATTATCTAAAAACCGAAAATAAAGAAAAAGAGAAAAAACATAGAGCTGAAAACACTAAAAAGATTTTAGGTTCAAAAGGCATTAGTGAGGAAGAACTCCATAAAATAGCTGAAGCTAAAGCAAATTCTAAACTTACAAGAAAAGCTAGCCCTGCAAAAGAAGAGCCTGTTGAAGAAGGTCAAAAAAGATTAATGCTACATAAGTACAGAACTGATGTTGAAGAAGTTTACATCAATGGAACATTGTTTGAACTTAAAGTTGGCCAAATCATAATGTTTGATATTAAAGGCGAAACTTATTCAAGCCAAATCTTAAAACTTAAACCAGGTTATATTGGAGTTAGATACAGATCTAAAAAGATTTGGGTAAAATCTAACAGCGTTAAAAAGATTTTAAAATAATTTAAATAATTAAAATAGTTTTAAACTATTTTAATTCACTTTATTTTTAATATCTTTTTAGATTTAATAATTTTTTATTATTAATTTGTTAAAACATTAAATAAATTTGTTTAAATTAAAAAAAAACCGAATTAATCTTTAAATAAATTTATTATCTTTTTCTATTATTTTTTTATTTTTTAAAATATTTTTAAAAACTATTTTTAAACCATAAACTCCTTTTTTATTTTAATGATCTTCTATTTAAAAAAATATATTGTATTAATATTAACGAAGAAATTAAAAAAAGATGATGAAAAATAAAAAAGACTTAAAAAAGCTAAATTAAAATAAAATGATTAAATATAGAAATTAAATGAAATAAAATGGTTAAGAAATTAACTAAAAATAAAAAAAGAATTATGCTCACTTATGAGCATAATAGAAGATCAATTCATCATCTTTAATTTCATCAAGTCTTGCAAAGCCGAATCTTTCAAATTGGACAATGTCTCCAACTTTTAAATCTTTACAATCCAGCTCACAAAGACCCTCTACAATAGAGGCATCATCCATAACAACTTTTGCACCAATAGCATCAATTGGAACCCAATGGATAATTCTTGCTTTAGCTTCCCTTGCATCTTCAAAGGATTTGCTATGGAATAAAACATCATCATCTTTAATTTCAACATTTACTGCATCCATTAAACGACTAATACCATTAGTAAAATCTGCTTTTGGAATATAAACCTCTTTATCAAAAATAAGAGTTCTGTTGCCACGTTCTTCAAAATCAGGATGTAACGGTCTAATGATTTCCAAATTCAAATCATCTTCGGAAACATCAGCTATCTCTATTTTTATAGGATCTGGAACAAAGAAATATCTATTTACTTTTTCCTCTATAATGTTTCTATTTAGGCCATAAATCTTTTTCCAGCTTATAGCAGAATCAGACATTTTAATACCAATTTCAACCATTAATTGAGTAATAGTCTCTGCTTGAATCCCTCTTCTTGCAATAGCCCTTAAAGTTCCAAGTCTTGGATCATCCCAACCACTATAAGTACCATCCTCAATTCCTGCCATAGCTTTAGAAGTACTTAAAGCAATGTCTTCCATTTTCAATCTACCATAATGAATAAATTCAGGAACCTCCCAGCCCATGTGTTTGTAAAGATATTTTTGTTTTTCACTATTTGCTAAGTGATCTTTTCCTCTTAAAACATGGGTCATACCAAGTAAATGGTCATCTACAGATACAGAGAAGTTCATCATAGGATAAACTCTGTATTTAGTACCTAATCTTGGATGTTCTTCTTCAACTATTCTCATTGCTACCCAATCACGAATAGCAGGATTTTTATGATTTATATCCGTTTTAATTCTAAGTACCGCTTCACCTAGTTCCATTTTAGGGAATTTTTTCCATAAATCCATATTTTCTTCTACACTATTATCTCTACATGGACAAGCTTGGCAGTTATCTTTAAGTTTTTTAAATTCTCCACCATCACAGGTACACATATATGCTGCTCCACGTTTAATCAACTCTTCAGCATATTGATAATAAATTTCAAAACGGTCACTTTGATAATATACTTCATCAGGTTCTATTCCCAACCATTTTAAATCTTCTTGAATCAGATCATAAGCAGGTTCATAAATACGTTTTGGATCTGTGTCCTCTATTCTTAAAATGAATTTTCCACCGCATTTTTTAACATATTCACCATTTGGAATAGCTGCTCTTGCATGACCAATATGTAATGGGCCACTTGGATTAGGTGCAAAGCGCATTACAACATCTTTATTAGTACCTGGAAGTTTTGGTAATCCTTCTTCTTTTTTTTGTTTTTTCTCCTTAATAGCTAGGCCTAATTCTTCCATTTTATCTGCTTGTTCCTCAGGTGAAAGTGCATTAACTTGAGCTACAACTTTTCCAGATAATGGGCCAATTTCCTTTGCTCTTGGCCTAAGTTCTGGTTCTGAACTCATAATAGAACCCATAACAGCTCCAGGATTTGCGCTTCCTTTATGTTTAGCTGCATTTAATAATGCATGTTTAAATACAATTTCTTCTAATTCATCCATATAATCACTCATTCATAGTTATGATTTCCATTTAATCATGAAATAAAATAAATTTAAAAAAAGTTTTAAATTAAAGAATAACTTAAATAAATTTTAAAAATAATTAATTATTAAAAAATAATTTAAATAAATTTTAAAAACGATTAATTAAAAAATGATTAATAATTATTAAAATTATGTTATAATTTATGAAATTAAACTTATATAAATATAATTAAAATAGAGTTTAAAATTTAATTAATTTAATAAAAAAATAGTTTAAATAAATTATTAATAATAAAAAATAGGTATAAAATCTAATATGTTCATAGAAATTTAAGAAAATTAATTTAGAAGGCTTCTTATAAAATTTAAGTATTAGTCTTAAAAGCAATATCAAAAATTCTACAAACATATTAGATATGGCAAATCTAATAAATCGGTTTAGCAACAATATTTATCAGATAATTATCAATTTAAATTTCTTTATATTTAAATCCTTCTATTTTAATCAATTAATTTAACTAATAAAGGACAAATATTTAGTTATACTTAACTTAAGTCAATGAAAATAGAAAAATTTAGTTATACCTAAATTAAATAAAAAATAGTAAAAAATAGATAAAAAACCATATTTATCAAAGGAAAACAAGTACAAAAAGACAACTCTGTGATAAATATATCTTATGGTATTTGAATAGTAAATAATAACTGAGGGAAATAATTTATTATTAGCTGACTAAGCAATAATTAAATTAATTTTAAGAAAATTTAAATAAACATTACTTATTTTCTATTTTTTGTCTTTTAAATTACTTGTTAATCCTTTAATAGCCAATGCGCCAAGAATAACATCCCCCTAATAAATGACGGCTTAATAAATGGCCATGATGCATATGACCTCCAGTAAATAAGCGAGACCCTCTTGACATTTTTTACCTCCAAAATTATCTTCAAATTAACAATCAACTATCCTAATGGACAATATATTTTATATACCTATTACTATATAAATCATTCGGTTTTAAAATGCCTATTTTTAAAAATAAAGCACAATTATTTAGTTTTACCTAAAATAAATTTAATATAGCCTAAAAAATATTTTGTTATGCCTAAAAAATAAATCAATTAGAGATAAGAAAAAATAAAAATTACAATATATGAAAATAAAAAAATAAAAAATAAAGTAGCAAAAATTAAAAAATAAAATTAGTTATCATGATTAGATTCTATATTAGTAACTTCAAGTTTCATAATTACTGGTCTTAAACCATCATTACAAGATACAATAGCTACTCCATGAGTTTTAATCCAATCTTCATAATACCAAATATCACTTACACCATGAGCTAAAGCAAATACGTATTGATATATAGCTTTCCATGCCTCATCACAAAAACCATTAGGCTTTGCATAGTCTGCATAATATACTTCACCTTCTTTCATTAGAGGGCAAGTTGATAATCCATCAACACCATATTCCCTAGCAAGATCTTCTTGAAATGTTGTTTTTAAAATAGTTATTTTTACTTTTTTCATGTTAAGAATTTTATTTTTTATAGTTTATATAAATTAATAAAACTTTTTAAAAACTTTTTAAATGAAGAAAAATTTGTGAAATAATCAAGATATAATAATATGAAAATTACAGTAGAAATATACCTCTCATCAATAGAAAAAATTTGATTGTCAAATAACAGAATTTTATCGGAAAAAGGAAAAATAAAAAGCTAAATATAAATATTATTTTAATTATAAAATTATATAATATTAAAATATTAAATAGTAAAATATTATTATTTAAAATTGAAAATCAAGAAATATGGAAATAATTAAAATTTATAAAAAAATTTTAAGTATATGTTTTAAAAAAAATTTCTCTGTAGAAAAAATATAAGTTCTGCAAAATTTTAATAAATAGGTTATTGATAATATGGATGGAAAATTAGATATAGATTCATTTGAAAAAGCAATAAATGGTTTAAATAAAAATTTAAATGATGTGGGATTATTATTTAGAGCTAATATGCCATTATTAGCAACTGATGCAACTCAAGAAACTAAAGAAAATTGTGTAGATAAAATGTCTGATAGAATCAGCGATTTACTTGATTCATTTAGAGAAAGCTATTCTTACTACAATGGCTTTTATGAAAAATTAAAAGAAAATGTTAGAAATGAAACTATCGAAAGTCCAGAAGAATATGAGGTATTCTTTAGTCATGCAAACGAAACATTTCCAAAATATATAGATGAGCTTGGACAAAGCATTGATAGTTTATGTGACATAGATGTAAAAACTGAAAAGTTCAATATAACTATGAGAGAGTTAGGTTCCATTATTGAAAATTTCCGTTTTGATTTTAAAAGGACATTAGCAATAGCTGATTTGTACCAAATTCAAAAAGAAAGTAAAGAAAACTGATATAAGCTCTTAAACTAATAAATTATAAAGTACCTGGTGAAATCATGACTAATCAAATTAATGATCCTGAAGATATTGATTGGGCTTATTTTTGGGCTTGTAAATTAGAGGCAAAAAAAGATAGAGCTAAGGATTGGAATAAAGCTGCCCCTAATTTTGGAAAATCTGCAAAAAAAGATGATTATCACAATAAGTTAATTGAAAGGATTGATCTATCTAAAGAAGATACTCTTTTAGATTTAGGTTGTGGAGAAGGAAGTATTACAATTCCTCTTGCAAAAAAAGCAAAATCTGTAACTGGAGTAGATTCAGCATATAAGATGATTGAAATACTAAATGAAAAAGCTAAAAAAGAAAATATAGATAATATAAAAACAATAGAAGAAGATTTAACCAAGATTACAATGAATAATGTAGGAGCACATGATATCGTTGTAGCTTCAAGGTCATTAAACGGAGTACTGAATATAAAAGAAACCATTACAAATATTAATGAAATAGCTAATAAATATGTTTACATAACTCTTTTTGGACCAAACAATTGGAAATTAGAAAAGGATTTCTACCAGTCAATCAATAAAGAATATTTTGAATTTCCATCACATAGATACTTCTTCAATATACTTGTAGATATGAAAATTTATCCTAATGTTGAAAATTTAAATATTGGTAATGAGCGAGAATACACAAGTATTGAAGAAGCTTTAGAAAGTGGAAAATGGAGATTGGATACTTTAAATGATAAAGAAAAAGAATCATTATATAAATACCTTGAAGACATTCTTGATGAAAATGAAAATGGTAAACTTTCTAATCCAAATGATAAAGCAGATTGGGTATTATACTGGTGGAAGAAGTAAATTAATAATTTTAATATATCATTAAATATGAAAAACAATTTAAAAAAAATAATCAGAATAGTGATTAAATATGACTAGAAAAATCATGATTTAAGATGAAACTGAAATTGATTGGGATGAATTTTGGACTAAAAAAATGGATATAAAAGGAGATAGAGGTAAAGATTGGTCTAAAGCAGCTATAAAATATAGTGAACGTGCAAGTGAAGATAATTATACAGAACAATTAATTTCAAAAATGATTCTTTCTAGTGAAGATACTCTATTAGATGTCGGCTGTGGTGAAGGAAGCCTAACCATCCCATTATCTAAAGAAGTATCCTCTATAACTGCTATTGACACAACAGATAAAATACTTGAAATATTAGATGAAAAAATTAAAGAAAACAATATCAAAAATATTAAAACAATTAAAGATGATGTAAATGATTTAACTTTAGAGAAATACGGCAAATACGATATTGTTTTAGCTTCAAGAGTAATAAACAGTATAAAAAGCCCTAAAAAAGTATTTTCTAATCTTAATGAAATAGCTAATAAATATGTATTTATAACTATATTCGGCCCAAATAACTGGAAGTTAGAAAAAGACTTCTTTAAATATATCAATAAAGAATATAACGGTGCACCCTCCTATATAATTCTTTTGAATCTTCTTGCAGAGATGGAAATTTATCCAAATGTAGTTAACTTAGATGTTGGACCTATTAGAACATATGAAAACATTGAAGAGGCTATAGACAATGGAAAATGGAATCTAGAAAAATTTACTAAATATGAACAGGAATTATTAGCCAAATACCTAGAGTCTATTCTAATGGAAAATGAAGAAGGGTTATTAACTAATCCAAATGATAAACCAGATTGGGTATTGATTTGGTGGAAAAAATAAGTTTATTAATACAAACTTAACATCTATAGGATATTGGTGTAAAAATGAAAATAGAAGATGGGATCAATCCTTTAGAGCTTGACTGGGAATATATATGGCAAAAATCAATCAAAAAAGGCTTTAAAAAAGAGAAAGATTGGGATAAAATAGCGAAAGATTATGGCAGATGGCTTGAAAATGATGACTATCCCAATACTTTATTAAAAGAAATGAGAATATCCTCTCAAGACACAGCTTTAGATATAGGATGTGCAGAAGGCACTATAACTAGGAAAATTGCTAAGAAAGCTAAATCTGTTACTGGTATTGATAAATCAAAATTAATGTTAGAAGAACTAAATAAAAATGCTTTAAAGGATAATATTAATAATATTAAAACTATCCAAATGGATATAAACGACATCAGTCATGAAAAAATCGGCAATTATGATATTGTACTAGCATCAAGATCTTTAAATGGAATATATAATATAAAAGATACTCTTTTAAGCCTTAATGAAATAGCTAACAAATATGTTTACATAACCCTTTTCGGTTCATCAAACCACAAATATAAAAAAGAAAAAGCTAAAATAGCTGGAAAGATATTTAAAGCCGGAACCGATTATATTGTTTTAGTCCTTATTCTCAAAAGCCTTGGAATTGAAGCAAATGTAGTTCAATTAGAATGTGAAAATCTAAAAGAGTATCATGACTTTGATGAAGCTATTAATAGATCTCTTTGGAGACTTGGTGATTTAGAAGAAGAAAATAAAATAGCATTAGAGAATTATTTTAAAGAGATATTCGTTAAAAATGAAAGGGGAAACTGGGTCAATCCTAAAGATAAAACAGATTTAGTATTGATTTGGTGGAAAAAAGAAGAATAAAATCTAAATAAAATATGTTAATTGAAAAAATGATTAGTTGAAAATAAATAAAAAATAAAAAAAGTTAATTGAAAAAATGATTAGTTGAAAAATAAATAAAAAAAAGTTTTATTTAAACTTTTTAAAAGTTTATATCTTCATCATGAAAAAAATCATATACTTTTTCCATCTCTGCAGGTATATCAATACCTTGAGGACATTGTATATTACAATCACCACAGAAAGTGCAGCTGTCAGCTCTTTCATCCTTATTTACTAACCAGAAATAAGGAGCTGCAGTTTTATCAATATAATCTAAGCTTTTTGCAATATTATACTGTTTAAAACAATGGGGAATATCTACCCTATTATGACAGGGCATGCAATATCTACAGCCAGTACATGGAATTTCCTCTCTTGATTTATAAACTTGAGCAACATCCTTTAGTATTTGCCTATCATGTTCAGATATAGAATTAACATCACAGTTTTCTGCAATAGCAATATTCTGCTTTACTTGATTCATATTACTCATACCACTGAAGACAGAACTTACAAGAGGTTTATCCCATAAGTATTCTAATGCCCATTCAACAGGATTTCTTTTTTTATCTGCACTGTCCCAAATAGCTTGAACTTCATCTGGAATGTTATTAATCAAACTTCCACCTCTCAATGGTTCCATAATAACATTTCCTAACCCTGCCATTCCTACAAACTCTAAACCACCAAGGCCACTTTTATAATCTTCATCAAGATAATTTACTTGAGTTAATATAACATCCCATTTGTCATATGAATCCATAATATTAAAGAAAACATCCAAATCATCATGGAAAGAAAAGCCAACATATTTAACTTTTCCATCTTCAAGTACACTATCTAAGAACTCTAAGACATTCATACCATATAACTTATTCCAAAAGTCTATCTTAAGAGAATGTAACATATAAACATCAATATAATCAGTTTGCAATCTTTCTAACTGTAAATCAAGGAATTTATCCATATCTTCCCTTTTATTTACTAACCATCCGGGTAATTTAGTTTGAATGATTACATCATCACGAATACCTCTTTCTGCAAGATATTTACCTAAAAACGGTTCAGCATTTCCTCCCAAATTCCTATTTTTGCTATGGAATGAATAAGCAGTATCAAAATAATTTACACCATGTTCAATTGCATAGTCAAACATTTTACTAGTCTCTAGCTCATCGATTTCATAGAAATGTTCTTTATGGGGCAAACGCATACATCCAAAGCCTAAATTAGAAACCTCTAAATCAGTTCTACCTAATTTTCTATAAAACATAATCTCACCTTAAATAATAGAAAAATTCACAAATATTATCTTATAAACTAATATTCTAGTTGGATTAAATATTCAAAATCATCTAAATATTTGTTTTATAAAATATATAAAAATAGCTAAAAGAACTGTTAAAGAAAAAGAAAAAAGAACTAATAAGAAAAAGCAATATTATTATAAAATAAAATAAATAAAAACTAAAAAAATATTAACTAATCTAAAAAATTACCTATATTATCATTCATCATCCCAATGAGAGATATTTTAACTCTCAATTAAAATATTCACTAAAACATGCTTCTTTTTTATGAAAAATTTTTTTATTCAAAACAATTAATTATTTATAGTTGATTGTATAGAGTTATTATTAATTATTTATACACATTTCTGGATTTAATTTAGTTTAATTAGATAAATTAAATAAATTGGAGGGTGAATAAGAATGATTAAGGATTTAAATAAAATTATGATAGTGATTTTATTTTTAATATTTTTATCTATTTCTGCTACCTCAGCACAAGACAATGCAAGCTTTGAAATAAGTTTAAATGAAAATGTGGCAATTTTAGATGGTGAAGAAATAGTAGATGATAAAGTCAATGCTAAAACAAATGAGGACAATAAAACAGTTACAGAACTAGAAAAAATAGAGGACAATAAAACAGTTACAGAACTAGAAAAAATAGAGGATAATAAAACAGTTACAGAACTTGAAAAAATAGAGGATAAATCAAAGATTGAAATGAATGAAGATAATTTAAAGGGCTCAACTTCATCATCATTCAGCGATTTGCAAAATCTAATCAACAAGGCACCTGTTAATGGTACATTAAATCTAGATAAAGACTATACCTGTTCACTTAGTGATTCAGAGATAATTATTAACAAACCCATAACTATTGATGGGAAAAACCATGTAATTGATGGAAAATCCGCAAGAAGAATACTTAAGATAACTGGTAATCATGTCACACTAAAAAATATAAAATTCATAAATGCAAATAACACTAATGAATATAATGGTGGTGCTATCTATTGGGAAGGAAATTACGGTAAGATGAGCAACTGTTCCTTTGTTAATAACTATGCAATGTATGGTGGTGCTATCTATTGGGAAGGAAATTATGGTAATATAGGTAGCTGTTCCTTTGTTAATAACCATGGAATGTATGGTGGTGCCATTGACTGGTATGGAGCTAATGGTTTTTTAGGTACTTCTTCCTTTCTTAATAACCATGCAGAGTATGATGGTGGTGCAATTTATTGCTATGGCGATAATGGTACTTTAAGAGATTCCTCCTTTACCAACAACCATGCAGGATACTATGGAGGTGCCCTTGGCTGGAGGGGAGACAATAGTATCTTAAGAGATTCCTCCTTTACCAACAACCATGCAGGATACTATGGCGGTGCCATTGATTGCTTAGGTAATAATAGCATTTTAAGAGATTCTTCCTTTAGAAACAACCATGCAGGGTATGATGGTGGTGCAGTTTATTTGAGATATAGTAATGGTTCTTTAAATGCTTGTTCTTTCGTTAATAACACTGCTAATTATTATGGTGATGCTATTTATGTTTATTACAACACCACTAATGTATCTGCATGTTCTTTTAGTGTATTTCGTCCTAAAAATACACTAGTGTTCACAGTTAATAATCTAATCTACTACAATAACCACAATTATTTAACTGATTACTACGAAAATGCTAAGAAAATTCATAGTGGCCGGATGAATGATGGGATTACTTTTTATAATTTAGACAGCGGAAAACACAGTATCCAAATGATTTACAATAAAGAGAGTAGCAAGTTTATTAATTATATAATCATAAATGGTTATTCTTACCTAAATGCTAGTAATGTTTATATGTTTTATAAGGACGGTACTAAATACACTATAAAACTAACAGACTACAAAGGAAACCCTTTAAGAAATCAAAACATCCAAATAACAATTGCAAATACAAAATACAATATAAAAACCAACAATAAAGGATATGCAACAATAAACCTCAAACAAAAAGCAGGAAAATACAATATTATAGCTAAATTCGATGGTAATAGCGATTATGGTCCAAGCACTATTAAAAACACTTTATACGTTTTAGATTCACCAATAACAAAGAATAAAAACAGTAAGATCTATTTTGGCGGAACATTTAAAGTGCGAATAATCAATGCAAATGGTAAGCATGTAGGTGCAGGAAAAACAGTTAAATTCACAATAGCTGGAAAAACATACAGCAAAAAAACAAACAAGAATGGATATGCAAGCCTAAAAATAACACTGAAACCAAGAACCAAAACCTATAGTATAACAACAAAATACGGCAAATTCATCAAAAAGAATAAAATAACCGTAAAACCTGTATTAACTGCTAAAAGTATTAAAAAGAAAAAAGCAAAAACAATAAAATTCTATGTTAAGCTAGTAAACACTAAAGGAAAACCACAAGCTAAAAAGACAATAATATTCAAATTAAAAGGAAAAACCTACAAAATCAAAACCAATAAAAACGGAATCGCAACACTAAAAATCAAAAACCTAAGAAAAGGCAATTATAAGATTTACACAGAATACAGTAAATCAAAAATAAAAAACACGATAAAAATTAAATAAAAAAAGATAGTGGCTAAACCTCATTATCTTTTTTACTTATTTTTTTTAATTAAGAAAAATAAAAAAACTTAATAAAATGATTATTAAGCATTTTCAGTCATTATAGGAACTACTTGTTTCTTACGGGAAACAACACCCTCTAATAAAACAGCATTATCTTCTAATTTTACACCATAAGCCTTTTCTACAAGTGTTGCATCTTTACCAATTGCAATTACTTGAGAGTTGCTATTTACAATATCTGTAATTAAAAGCATGAATAAGTCTAAATCCTCTTCTTCAATAATCTTATTCATTCCATCTTCCAAATCATCTTTCATTTTCATTACATCAGAAATGTCTGCAGTGTTTACTTGATTAACAATAGATTTGACATTTTTAAAGTCAATTTGTTTAGCATCTAAACTTAGAATCTCTGGAATTGTGAAACTTGATAAATCAGTTCCTGCTTTTAACATCTCTAAACCATAAGCTTCATAATCAATTTCAACAATTTCTGCAAGTTCTTCTACTGTTTTTTTATCATCTTCAGTAGTAGTTGGTGATTTTAAAAGTAAAGTATCAGATATAATTGCAGATAACATTAAAGATGCAATAGTTTTATCTGGAGTGAATCCATTTTCTTTATATAATTTAAATAATACTGTTTCAGTGCATCCTACTGGTTCAGTTCTAACAAATAAAGGATAAGAAGTTTCAAATGCTATTTTATGATGGTCTACAACTTTTAAAATATTTGCATTTTCTATATTATCAACAGATTCATTAGGGCTATTATGATCAACAAGAATTACATCTGTACCATCTTCAATTGTTTCAATTAATTCAGGAGCTTCTATGTCAAAGTAGTTTAAAACATATTCAGTTTCTTTATTAAGGCTGCCTAATCTACATGCTACAACTTCATTACCTAATTTTGTTTCTAAATCACACATTACAAGACTTGAGGTAATTGAATCAGTATCCGGACTTTTATGTCCAAAAATATAAGTTTTACTCATTTTTTCACCTTTGCATTATTGAATAATTTAATATCAAAATTATAAAAAAAGATTAATTATTAAAATATTATAGTTTAGAAACTTAGATTAAAAAAGAATCTAAGTATCTAAACATGAATTAAAAACTATACCAAAAAAAGAAAACTAGAAACTAATGTAAAGGGGGTGATATGTTAAAAGAATATTCTAAAAGTATAGTTAATAATTCTATGTATATAAATTTATTTATTTACAATATAAATAGTTTGCTATGAATGATACAAAAACAAAACAGTGCATCAATAAAATTTTAAACAAAGCTGATAAAAATAAAATTAAATTAAAAAAAGAGATAAATCTTTTAAAAAGTAATATTTAAAAAAGTATACTATAAAATAGAAAAAAAGGAATACAAACCTTAAAAAAATATACTAGAAAATAGAAAAAAGGAATACAAACCTTAAAAAAATATACTAGAAAATAGAAAAAAGGAATACAAACCTTAAAAAAATATACTAGAAAATAGAAAAAAATTGAATAAGAGAATAATAAAAAATAATAAGATTTAAATTTAAATTAATTAAAATTATTTGAATTAGAACCTCCACTATCAATAGATATATTATTTGTAGTATTTACAGAACTTTGATTATCACCATTAATAGTTTCTGTGCTATTAGTCTCTTCATTAAAGTATACATACTTAGCAGAAGATATCATATGTTCTAATATTTCAGGATCTTTAGAAAGGATTAAGATATTATCATGAGTTATATAATTTCCTATAAAAGCCATATAAGTTCCATTTTCTTCATTATGCCAAACAGTTTGATTAGCTAACTTTTCTTCAACTGAATTTTTAACATAAGAATTACGAATATACTCTAATTCAACAGCTGCAACTTGATTACCTTGTTCACTATTAAAATACATTAGAACTAAATCATGTTGAGTATCATTAATTATATGGATACCACCACTAATTACATTATTTGTAGATTCATCACTTATTGGCATTTCAATACTAGAGGTATTTGTAAGACCAACTCTATTATAGGCAATAGAATCATCGAAATTTAACAAAAAGAAAGAAGCAGCTAAAACCACAACAACCACTATCATTATCACTGATAAACGCCTAAAATCCACTTAAATCTCCCCATTATCTATTTTATAATTGAATTAATAAATCTGATATAATTATTATTTTAAATTAAATTATTTATAAACTTAACTTAAAAATAGCTAAAAAGGGAAAAATAGATAAAAATAAAAAATTAATTAAAAATAATAAAAATAATAAAAATAGATAAAAATAAAAAATTAATTAAAAATAGATAAAAATAGATAAAAATAATAAATTAATTAAAAATAATAAAAATAATAAAATAGATAAAGATAAAAAAGTAATTAAGATAATTGAAAAAATAATTAAGAATGATTATCCGTAACTAATAAAAAAAATTTTGGTCCAGGTTTTTTGACCGAAGGTCAAAAAAGCTGGTTAGGAAGACCTATCAATAACAAAATCAGCTAAAGCAATAAGTAATTGTTTAGCTTCAGAATCGGGTAATATTTCAAGTACTTTCTTAGAACAATCAATGTTTTCTAAAGCGAGATTGTAAGCATATTCAATAGAGCCATATTTATTGAATAAATCAATAGCTTCATCAATACTTTCTTGTGAACAATCGTCATCTTTTAAGATTTCAAGTAATCTGTCATGATCTTCACCTTCAGATTCAGCTAATGCTTTAACTACCATAAGGGTCATTTTACCTTTAGCAATATCACTGCCAACAGGCTTTCCTAAATCTTTTTCATCACTGATTACATCTAAATAATCATCTTGAATCTGGAATGCAGTACCGATCATACGGCCATACTCATATAAAGCATGAACAGCTTCATCATCTCCTCCACCCATAATAGCTCCTGCTTTAGTAGCAGCTGCGATTAATGCACCGGTTTTCTTAAAAATCATTTCAGAGTATTCATCTTCTTTAACATCAAAGTTTCCTTCAAAACTCATATCAGAAGCTTGACCTTCACAGATTTTAACACAAGCATCTGCTACAGTAGCTAATGCATTTGCAACATTTGCAGGATGAGCATTTTCTTCTTTAGAAGCAATGACCATTTCAAATGCTTTTGAAAATAAAGTATCTCCAGCTAAAATAGCTACTGGTTCATCCCATACCTTGTGAACAGAAGGCATTCCTCTTCTCATATCATCATCATCCATGATATCATCATGAATAAGTGAAAAAGTGTGGATAAGTTCTAAAGCAGCAGCTGTTTTTAAAGCATCTTCTTTATTTCCTCCAACAGCTTCTGCAGAAATTAAAGTAAGAGCTGGTCTAAGCATTTTTCCACCAGCTTTAGTTAAATAAAGACAAGCATCTTGTAAATCTTGTGGCTCAATTACACTAAGATTTTCTTCAATAGTTTTTACAACATCTTCAGAATATTGTTTTAAAACATCCGTAACATCAGACATGATTTTCCCTCTTAAAAAAATATTATTAAAATTTTATTATAATATATTAGCTTAAATTTGAAATAAAGAGAACTTATTCATTATTTTAATCATTTTAAAAAAAATAATTAAATAAAATAATATTTTTATTTTATTATTTATTAAAACTTAATTAAATACTTAATTACAATTTAGTTAATAATGATTAATTTTTTAAAAAAAAATATTTTAATTAATAATAATTAATTTTTTAAAAAAAAATATTTTAATTAATAATGATTAATTTTTTAAAAAAAAATATTTTACTTAATAATAATTAATTTTTTTAAAAAAAATATACTGCTAATTCAATACTACACTAAAATAATAAGAATTTTGGTCAAGGTTTTTGAGCCGAAGGCTCAAAAAGCTTGAGTTAATTACCATTAAAAACTTGAGCTTGAGCATTTCTTAAAATATGAATATTATTTCCAATTCTGTATCCTTCCTCTTCTGCAAGTTCCCCATAAGCAACTAACATATCTAATTCACCGTGAGCTGGTATAATATGTTTAGGTTTAAGCATTCTTAAGAAATCCCTATGGTCTTCACGGCCTGCATGTCCTGAAACGTGAGCATTAGCATAAATTCTTGCACCGTTTGCTTTTAATTTAGATTCTAGAATATGTCTATTTGCTGCATTTGTTGGATTTGGAATAATAGGTGCTGAGAAGATTACATTATCCCCTTTTTTAATATTAAATGGAGTTCTTCCACTAGCTATTCTTGGAAGTAAAGCATCAGGTTCACCTTGGTGACCAGTAGTTACAAGCAAATATTTATCCCTATCATCTTCAGCTTTCATAAGTGCTTTATTTACAGCTTTAGGAGATCCATGAACATAAGCAGTTCTAGGTAATTTTAAAATTCCTAAATTTTGTGCTATACCACAGAACCTTTCCATAGAACGTCCTAAAAAGAGAATTTCCCTATCACTATTTTTAGCAATATCTGCAATAGTTTGAATCCTTTCTATATGTGATGAAAATGTAGTAACGATCATACCTTCTTTAGCTTTTAAAGGTTCTCTCATTAAATCTTCTAAAATAATTCTTGCTACCTTTTCAGAATAGGTTCTAGTTTCAGTGTAATTAATAGCATTTGTAGTTTCTACAATAAGAGCCAAGACTCCTTTTCTACCTAATTCCCTAAGTCTATTATAATCAGGTGGTGGAGAAACTTTTTGATGGTTGTCAAATTTAAAATCTAGTGCATAAACAATTATTCCCTCTGGAGTGTGTAATACTGGAAACACCGCTTGAGGAATACTATGGGTAGATTGGACAAATTCTAAAGTTATATCCTTAGATAATTTAATTTTGCTTCCAGGATTAAGTGGTCTAATTGGGTTGTTTACTTTAAATTTACGTTCTCCCCTAATTTGCTTTTCAATTAATGCAGTAGTATATGGAGTTCCAATAATCGGTGTATCATATCTATGAGCTAATTTAGCAACAGCACCAATGTGGTCTAAGTGACCATGTGAAAATACAATTCCCTTAACTTTACCATCAACATCTTTCATTATTGTATCATCAGGAATTATTCCTCTTTCAATTAAATCTAAACTATGCATTCTATCTATATCTGTATCTTCATGAATACTAATTCTATCTAAGTGGATACCCATATCAAATATGACTACATCTTCTCCAACTTTAACTGCAGTCATATTTTTTCCTACTTCTTCATATCCACCAATTGCAATAACTTCTACAGTCATTTATTGCCTCCTTTAAATTTTAGTTTTTATTTTCCCTTAATAAATGAGAATAATATCATTAATTCTAAATTTTATAAAATAATCAAATTTTGAGTAATTAACTCAAAAACTTAAAATAAAATTATCTTTTAGCATATGATTTTCTAAATTATCTTTTAGCATATGCTTTTCTAAATTATCTTTTAGCATATGCTTTTCTAAATTACCTTTTAGCATATGCTTTTCTAAATTACCTTTTAGCATATGCCTTTGTATCAAAGCCTCTTGCTTCTAACCAGTTTTTAGTTTCTCCTTTAATAATAAGATTTGAATTTTTAAGCTCTTCAATATTATAAGCACCAACTAAAAACATAGCAATTCTTAAAGATTCATTAAATCTTTCAACCATATCAACTAAGGATTTTTGCCCTTCATAAGCTCCTTTTAATGCAGGTAATGCCATACCAACTGCATCTGCACCTAAAGCAATAGCTTTTGCAGCATCAAGCCCTGAACGAATACCTCCAGAAGATATTACTGGAATATCAACAGAATTTACTACCTCTACAGTACTTACAGCAGTAGGAATTCCCCAATCCCAGAACAATTCTCCCATATACCTATCATCAGCACGATAAGTTTCAACAGCTGCCCAACTAGTTCCTCCAGCACCTTCAACATCTATAAAGCTAACTCCAGCTTTTTGAAGTGCAATTGCATCTTCACCACTGATGCCAGTACCAGTTTCTTTAGCCATAACAGGAACATCTACACTTTTACAAATCTCAGCTATTGAATCTATATATCCTCTTGCATCCACATCCCCTTCAGGCTGAATTGCTTCTTGTAAGGGATTTAAATGAATTGCTAAAATATCACTATCTAATATTTCAACAGCCTTTTCTGCTAAATCAGATTGTGGTGCACCAATATTCCCTAAAACAAGTGTAGATGGTGCATATTCTCTCACTACATCATAAGTATCTATTAAGTCTGGATTAACAATAGCTGCTCTTTGACTGCCTAAACCTAAACCAATTTTTTTATCTTCTGCAACGATAGCTAATTCTTTATTAATTTCTTTTGCAGCAGCATGTCCTCCAGTAATAGCTGTAATGAATAATGGAGACTCTAATTTTTTACCAAAGACTTCTGTTGAAATATCAATCTCTTCTTTATGAACTTCAGGTAATGCTTTATGAATTAATTCAATATCTTCAAAACCCGTAGTTTTATCTTTATAGTTAACATCATAATTTTTGCAAATTAATAAATGTTCTAATTTTCTATCTGAAATCATTGTTTCCTCTTTAATAATTAATTAAATAATAAACATAATGACTTTAAAACAAAACCCTATATAAAATAAAATTTTAAAATGTTTTAAAGTGAAAAAAAATAAAAAATAATAAATTAATTTTTATGAAATAAATTTTTAACCCATTAAAACCTAAAAACAATAAGAATAAGAATGATAAAGAAATCCAAAGATTAATCTAAATAAATCCAAACTATTTATTCCAAATAGTAAATTCTTATAAATCCTTTAAAATAATTATCAAATAATTATCAAAATTTCTAAATTATCTAAAATCTGATCTAACAATCCCTTATTTTAAATATTAATGTTAAATTAAAGTATACCTGTATATTAAATATTCTTACGTGTTTAATTAGGTCCCGAATGAATTTAAAAATATTAAAGCTATCCCATCAATATTAAAATATTAGTTCTAATTTTTTAAATTCAAAAATATATACAATCCATATATTTCAACTATTAATATTTATAATCCTCATTATATTTAAATATTAGTAAAAAAAGGTGAATTTTTGAAAAAAACAGATAAAAAATAGTTAAAAAATAGATAAAAAATTAGAAAAATTTCAACAATAAATAATAAAAAAATAATTAAATTAAATAAATTAAAATATCTAAAAGATGGTTAAAATTATTTTCTACAAATATTAGTTCCATTTACTTCCATACCTTGTAAAGCTTTAGCAATAGCTCCCTTTTCATTAGCATTAATAATCTCAGAGGAAATACCATAGTCTGCTAAATCTAAAAGCTCTTTTACTTTACCAACCATACCGCCAGTTACATCAACATTAGTAGTGGATTCTAAAAATTTAATATCTTCAATAGAATTTACCTCATCAATATGAACTGCATCATCATGGGTTTTAGGATTTTTAGTGTAAACACCTGCAACATCAGTTCCAAGAACAATTCTATCGGATTTCAAGAATTTAGCAATATATTGAAGTATTTGATCTCCAGAGATAACAGCTATTTTTACCTCATCATCTATAACAACATCTCCAAAGAGAACTGGAATGAAACCTTCTCTAATATAAGTTTTTAATAAATCAAGGTCAAAATCATATATTCTTTTATTATGTGTAGTGATAAAAGAGGATGGAGGTATAGCAATACATGGAATACCATGTGCAATTAAAGATTCACATATTATGGAGTTTAGCTTTTTAACCTCATTTTGAATCTCTGCAAATCCAATTCTTTTCTCAAGATAGTCCTCTATTTCAAAAGGTTCGCCAATTTTATACTTTTTAGCAGGAGGATGTCCGAAAGAACCGGCACCATGAACAATAACTAAACCATCAATTAAATCATTACTAATTTCATCGGCATATAATGATTCTTGGATTTCCTCTGCAATCCTATTTAAATTGTCATAATCCACTTTTGGTTCTGTTGAATCCTTTTCAGTTAATATACTTCCACCAATTTTTAAAATAATCATAAAATCACACTATAAATAAAAATAAGTAAATAAATAATTAAATAATATAAAATAATCTAAATAATAATTAAATAATAATATAAAATAATTAAAATATTATTAAATAATAATATAAAATAATTAAAATATTATTAAATAATAATATAAAATAATTAAAATATTATTAAATAAAAATATAAAATAATCTAAATAACAATTAAATAATAAAGATATGATAATTAAATAATCATTAAATTAAAAAATTTTTAAGACAAGGGAGGGGATTTTCTATTTACTAAGACACCATCCTTTGAGAATTTAACTTTAATAGTTCTATCTTCAACGTTAATTGCTTCTGCAACTTCATCTACATTATCTTCTCTGCATAAAGAGATAATACTTCCACCACCACCAGAACCAGTGATTTTAGAAGCAACTGCCCCATTATCACGAGCAGTATAAATCATACGAGATAATTCATAAGTATTTACACCTAATGAATCAAGTAAACCTTGATTTAAATTCATTAAATCAGCTATTTTATCAATATCATTTTTTAAAATAGCTACTCTTGCTTCATTTGCAATTTTTCCCATTGTATCAATTATAGGATTTACTAATTCTGGATAATTATTTTTCAATGTTTTTACCTTTTTAACCACTTTGCCAGTATTTCCATATTTAGAAGTATATCCTATAACAAAGGGAGCATCTAAATTATTATCAAAAGGAACTATCCTCTTTTCACGAGACAAATAAACTAATCCTCCATATGTACTAACCAAAGTATCTAAAGGACTAGCAATTCCCTGAACCTCCTCTTCTACAGCATGTGCTTCTTTTGCAAGAGTTTCTTTATTGAAATCAACACCATGGTAATGATGTAAAGCAGCAATTGTAGCTACAGTTACAGCAGCAGAAGATCCTAAACCAGAGCCTATAGGTAAATTGAGAGATAAATCCATATCAATAGAGGTGTGATCATGGAATTTACCCATAGCATTTAATATATAACGAATAATTCCAGGTTTGCCTCTTTTTAGAGTATAGGTTCCTCGGCGAGTATTCATAATAACTTCAAAACCTAAATCATTAGACTTTAATGTAGAGTAATTATTATGAGATTTACATAAACTAACTGTAGCTCTTTTGTTTACTGCTCCTGCAATAGCAGGTTCATCATATACAACGGAATGTTCACCAAAAAGAATTGTTTTCCCTGGTGCAGAAGCTACTGATATTTTTTTCATCTCATAATTCTCCAATAGTTTTTTTATTAATTGATAATATTCTATAATCAAACTCACTCTAAGATTTGACTTTAAAAATAATTAATTATATCCCATAATCAAATTCATCTAAGATTTTATTTTAAAAATAAAATATTATCTAAAATTGAATATATTAATAGATTTATATTAAATAGTATAAAAACTATACTATTAATTAATGGTCAATATAGAAAAAAAGAATTTAGAAAAAGAATGTTATAATTGCAAATATTTAGAATTTGATATTGGATTATGCACTCAATTCTTTTGTAAATATCATGAAAAACTTATAAAACAAGATGATAGTTGTAAAAACTGGATAAAAAAAGAATAAAAATAAGAGTTTAAAAAATCAATCAGTCCAAACCCCAGAGCCATAGCCAACAACTGATGCATAGTCTAAAGTTATATCACCACTTGTTGAATGTTGTAAAATTTCAAAGTTTCTCTGATTTAATTTTTTAGAATACTCCATACTTACCATAGTTGGACCGTATCCACACATAGTAATTTGTTCTTTTTTAACGATTTCATAAAGACCTTTAGTATTTCCACTTTTCACTTCATTAAACACAAGCCCATCATGTTCAACTGTCTTTTCCTGAGACTTGAAATGAGATAAATCAGTGCTATCAATTAGGGTGATTTTTCTTCCTAAATCCTGACTAGACTCATAGATTGAATTTGCTAAATCAGCTGATGCTTCAATAGATTGATCCATCATAGAAATAGGAACTATTTTAAAGTCACTTGAGAAGTACTTTAAAAAAGGAAGGTGAACTTCACAGCTATGCTCTCTTTGATGAGCTAGAAAATCAGCTTTAGCAAAATTAGAATTTTTAATAATGCTATTTGCAAGTTCATTATCTATATCACAAACACCATTTGGTACAATCCATGACCCTTCATTAAATACTGAAACATCCGCTCCAAAGCCAGTATGATTAGGACAAAGAATAATAAAGGTTTCTGGATATCCATCTTGAACTATTTTAGAGTAAGCATGAGTAGCAGTTGGACCAGAGTAAACATAACCTGCATGTGGAACCATAACTGCATTTACTTGTTTTTCTTTATTGATTCTTGATAGTTTAGGTATTTCTCCAAATCCCAATTTATGTCTAAAACAGTCCTCAATTGATTCTACTAAATATTTTACATTATTCTCATAAAATGCACCAGCAAATGCAGGTTCTCTAATCATCTTCTCACCCATTTTTAATTTTTTATTCTTTTATTAATAAAATTTTTAAGTTTTTTATTCTTTTATTATTAAAATCTTTAATTTTTTATTCTTTTATTATTAAAATCTTTAAATTTCTTATTCTTTTATTATTAAAATCTTTAAATTGTATTATAAATCTTTAATTAAAATCTTTTTAAGAATTAATTATAAATTTAATTAACTTAATATAAAAAATTTATTTAATTTTTTTAAAAATAAAAAATAGAACTAATAAAAATAGATTAAAAATAGATAAAAATAGTAAAAATAAGCTACAATAATAGATAAAATTAGTAAAAATAACTTATAATAGCTAAAATTAGTGAAAATAGCCTGTAATAATATAAAATTAGTAAAATAGCTTATAAAAATAGAAAAATACTTTAAAAAACTTAGATTAATAAAAATCTTTAAAAACAGTAAAAATAATAATAGAATAAAAAAAGTTAATTAATTGAATGATAATTAATTAACCTAAAATTTTAATTCAAAGTCAGAAGATTCTAAGTCTAAATCTTCATCTTCTCCAAGAATTCCTCTTTCTCTTAAGATTTGTCTTGCAAGTAACCAGTAAATTAAAGCAATAGCTTTTCTACCTTTGTTGTTAGATGGAACACAAATATCTACATTAGCAAGTAAGTTTTCAGAATCGCATAAACCTACAACTGGAATACCATTTTGTTTAGATTCTAAAATAGCTTGAGAGTCGGATCTTGGGTCAGTTACAACAATAACTTTAGGTTCGATGAATTTAGCATATTGTGGGTTAGTTAAAGTACCTGGGATGAATCTACCAGGAATAGTTTTACAACCAGTTACTTCACCGAATTTTTTAACAGGAGCTTGACCATATTGACGGGTAGCTACTACTAAAATGTCATCAGGGTCGTATTTTGCTAAAAATTTAGCAACCTCTTTGATTCTTTCATCAGTTTTACGAACATCTAAAACATATAAACCATCGGATCTTACACGGAAAATATATTTTTCCATGTCACTAGTTTTTTGTTGGGTACCAATATGTAACCCAGCAGCCAAATACTTCTCTAAAGGGATTAATAAATCTGACACTTTATCACCATATAATACATTAAATCTAGTTGTTAATTTGAAATTTGAAAATATATTTAATTAAATTATTAAAAAAAAGAAAGAATTCAAATAAAATCCTAAAAGGAGATTAATATTGAATTCAATCTTGAAAATCAACAAATTTATTCATCTTTGATAGTAATACAGTCATTAGGGCAGATGTCGACACAAACTTCGCATAAAGTACATTCATCTTCATGATCAGTTACAATTTTATCACCCTCTAAGGAAAAGATTTCCATAGGACACATATCTACACATTCACCACAGTCTGCATTTTCACATTTACTTGCATCAATAATAACAGTTGACATTTTTTACACCATTTTCTTCTAAAATTTTTTATTAATTAATAATTTAACTAATAAACTTGAATAAATACTAAAAACTCATTTTATAAAAGCCTATTAATTAATTACCTAAAAATCTTTTAATATAATTTTTAATACAATATTAAAAAGATTTAATTTAATAGTTAATAAATTTAACTATTTTTAAGTCCATAAAAATAAATCAATTATTTATTAACTATCATTACTACTTATTAAAGTAAATCAATCACTTAAAAATTTACAATAATTATGATTTTTGAATAATTAAACCTATCATCAGTTAAGAAAATCCTATTTATATAAACTAAAATGGACAATAAGTCAAATTAGAACAAATTTGCCATTCTAGGATTAGACATTTCTTCTTCAATTCTAATAAGTTCATTTAATTTAGCTATTCTTTCTCCACCTATTGCACCAGTTTTAATCATAGGAGCACCAAATGCTACTGCTAAATGAGCAATAGTCTCATCACAAGTTTCTCCAGACCTATGGGAAACAATAGGCATAATATCATTTTCTTTAGCTAATTTCACAGTTTCATATGTGTCTGTTAAAGTACCAATTTGGTTAGGTTTAATAATGATTGCATTTGCAGCTTTCTCTTCAATCCCATAAGCTAATAATTCACTGTTAGTTACGAATAAATCATCACCACAAATATGACATTTCTTAGCTACTTTTGCAGTAAGTTCTGCAAATCCTTCGAAATCTCTCTCATCAAAGGGATCTTCAACATAAAACATATGATAAGTATCAATCAAGTCTTTTACATAGTCAACCTGGTCTCCAATATCTCTTTTAATACCATCTTGACCATATACATATTTACCCTCTTCACTGTTCCAAAATTCAGATGAAGCCATGTCTAAACCAGGTTTGATTATAAAACCAAGCTCATCTCCTACTTCTTCACAAGCTTGAGCTTGAATTTCTAAAGCTTGATCATTAGTAATATTCGGAATCCATCCACCTTCATCACCTTTTCCACCAGTGAAATTAGGATCTTTTTTAGTTATGAGTTCTTTTAATCGTTTATGAATTTCTACATTAGCAAAAACTGCTTCTACCATATCATTAGCTCCAATAGGAACAACTAAAAACTCTTGAATATCTGGTGCATTAGAACCAGCATGAGCACCACCATTCATCATATTACCTAAAGGATAAGGTATTTCTTTAATAAAATTGCCACCTAAGAAATTATAAAGTGGCAAATTATAACTCATAGCAGCTGCTTTAGCTGCAGCCATAGAAACAGCTACAGTAGTATTACCACCAATTGCAGATAAATTATCAGTTCCATCAATTTCTTTAAGAACTTCATCAATATCTTCAATATCTTCAGCAGCCATACCAATAAGTTCAGAGGAAATTAAATCTTCAACATCAGTGATTACTTGGCTTACTCCACCTTCTGGGAAAGATACAACTTCCCTAGAACCAGTACTAGCACCACTTGGTGCAGCAGCTCTACCAAATCCATTCCAAGTAATTATATCCACTTCAACAGTAGGATTTCCTCTACTATCTAAAATTTTTCTAACACGAACATCTTCGATTACACTATCCAAAATAACACCTCAAAGGTAAAAAGATAATTAAATTAATTTTAAATATAAATTTATTAAAATGATTTTATAATTGATTTATAGATAAAATTTAATTATTCTTTAATTTATTTAGATATTAATTAAGAGATGCAATATAAACTAGTAATTTTATAATTAAACCTTAATATGTTCTTAATAATTAATTTTAATTAACCTTAACAAAGATTAAATCAAATATAGATAAGTCTATTAGATTAATTAATTTTTAAGCAATTAACATTACTAATTAATAAGTTACCAATGAGATTTGAAGAATCATTAATTCGTCTTACCATAAAATCTATAATGGATTATAATAATCATAAAAAACTAGAAGGTTGATTTATAGATTGCATATGATATTCTTAATTTAAAGAAATAAATAAATTTAAATAAATTATATGATTTAAAATCTAAATTAAATAATTTTAATAATTTATTTATAATATTATTAAGTAATTTATTATTTAAATACTTAATCCTAATAAATATGAAAAATTCTTTTTCTACTAAAAAAGAATAATATAAAAGAATAAAAAAATTTATTCTTTGACTCTAACATTTAAAGGTAAAATACCTAATTCAAGTTCTTTTGTAGCTATATCAATAGGATCATGAGATTTTGAACTTTTTATAAATTTTTCAACTTCTTTATGCTGCATTGGTTTAGCACCCATTGAAAGTTGAATAGCTCTTGCACCTAAAACTCTAGCTTTTTCGAATCTTGTTAATTTTTTTGTATTGTTTTTATTTGCAGCCATTATTTAACTCCTAATTATTAAAAAATAATCAATAGTATAAACTATTAATAGCTAATTAATTCCCATAAAATAGAAAATAATCAAATTAATCAAATAAATCTATTTAATTAATAATCCACTAATAATAAAAAATAAAAAAGATTAAAGATTATTCCCAAGTTTCAACATGAGAAATTAACATTCTTCTACAACAATATCTTGTAATACCCATATCATCCAAAATATCTTTTGATTCCTCACCATCAGCTAATCTACGGTTATATTCATCAAAATATGCAGAAACGGGTTTTCCACAACTTATACATCGTATAGGTATCATATAATCATCATTTCCTTTTTATATAAACAATATTCATAATTAAGAAATTATGAAAATTTTAATTAAATTTTGCAACTAAACCTAATCTTAAAAAATTAAAGATTAGATAATGAATTCCTACAGAAAAATTTTATAAATTTTACAATTTCTAACTAGAATATAAATTTCCTAAAGAGAAATGTAAAATTTATCGAAATATCCATCATACGAAAATTATGTATAATGAATAAAATTATTAAAATTATCTGTAACTTTTTTGTTTACGAGCTCTAGCTCCAGGACCGCCGTACTTTTTAGGTTCAGAACGTCTTGGGTCACCTACTAACATGGTTCTGTCATAATGAGTGTAAATCTCTTTTAAATCCATGTCTTGAGTCCATTGTACTAAACCCTTTGCAATTACCATACGTGCAGCTTCAGCTTGGCCAATAACTCCTCCACCATTAACTCTAATAGAGATGTCTACATTGTTTGCAACTTCTCCAGCTAATTCTAATGGTTCAGTTAATTTTAAACGTGCAAGTTCTGGAGAATAAAGTTCTAAAGGAACTTTATTAATTCTTACTTTACCAGTACCCTCTCTTACAGTACCTCTTGCAACAGCTGTTTTACGCTTACCGCTAGTATGAACAACTTTCATAACAATTACTCCATCATTTAATATAATTCGTATAATAATCCTAATTAGAACAAATCTATACTTAAACTAAATAATTAAAAATAAATCATAACTATTAAAAATAATAATTAAATAAGTCATAATTATTAAAAACAATAATTATAGACTATAATTATTAAAAATAATAATTAATAATCAATTTATTCAAATTTAGCTCCTAAAAGTTTAGAGATTTCTCCTAATTCCATTCCTTTTTTAATGTCTTTATATTCAGCTTCAGGCATGGTAATGAGTTCAACATCAGTATACTCTTCAGGTATACCTACAAATGCTTTGAATCCTTTAAAAGCACTTTTACCTTTTGCTTTTTTCATAGGTAACATACCTCTTACGGTTCTTCTGAATATATCTTCTGGTCTTCTTGGGTATTTAGGACCTAAGTCACGAGGGTTAGAGATACTTGCTCTATCTACTCTTTGTTTGTACTTAGCATAAGCCCATTCTTTATTACCAGTTAACATTATCTTTTCAGCATTGAGAACTACAATCTCTTCCCCTTCAAGAAGATTCTTACTAACTACACTAGCAAGTCTTCCTAAAATATGTCCTTCGCCGTTAATAATCATCATTTTAACACCATTCCCTAAGCTTATAACATAATTTTAACATTACTACCTTTAGGATTAGCCTCTGCAAGTTCTGCAATAGAAATAGCTTCACTACCGAGCTTTTCTATTTTTGCTTCTGCATTTTTAGTAAATCCTAATGCTGCTATAGTAACTTTGTGATTTAATTTACCATCAGATAATACTTTACCTGGAATAACCACAGTTTCTCCTTCAACAGTATTTTTATTAATATGAGAAAGGCTTACTTCAGCTTGGTTTCTGCAAGGTTTTTCAAGTTTAATAGCTACTTCCTTCCAAATACCTACTTCTTCCTCATAAGACTGTTTTCTAAGATTTTTAATAAGTGTAATAAGGTTAGGATTAGTTTTTTTAATTTTTCTAGCCATTACTAGATTCCTCCTTCACTAAATGTGATAAACTCATCTGTTTTAGAATCTAAAACATCACAAGCTTTTAATAAAACCTCTTTAGGAGGTATTGATCCATCAGTTTCAACTTTAAAAATAAAATCATTTTCACGATAACCAACATTGATAAATTTAGAATCAGCTGCTTTTGCTGTTCTTACACAAGTTTTACAAAGAGAACAGTTTTCAATATCAACAATATCAATTCTTCCTTCCTCTTTGTCAGCTTTTAATACTCCTCTAGGACAATTATCTGCAGCTGCATAAATAACTTCTTCATCTTCATTAAAAGTTATTTCAGGATATTGCTTATAAGAACAAACAGTAGTTGGTACCCATTTTGCATGGTCTTTACCAATTCCTAATTTTGCTACAGCTTCTAAATCAACACTTTGACCCTCTTTTAATTTTAAAAGAGGTATGGTATCGTATACTGGTTTAATTTTTGAGTCACCACAAGATTTTAAATCCTTAGAATATACAGTTTTAGGTCCAGTTTCTCTTAAAGAAAATGAAACACTGCACCTTGGACAGTATTCTCCTTTTTCACAATCACAGTCACAATCTTCAGGAAGCACTAATCCTTCAATAGATTTTTCATCAGAAACTAAAGGAGTTAAACCTAATCTATGAGCTAATACTTCATCAAACATTGCAGAATCATTTTTAACTACAAATACATCATCAATAGCTAATTTTGGTACTTTCATCATAGCAATTCTTCTAATAGCATTAATAAAAGGAACTTCTACATCATAAACTTTAAAAGTCATAGAATTTTCATCTTGTTCTTTGACATCAATTTTCATATTAAACCCTTCTTATACTCTTCTTCCTCTTTTACCGCCTGGTCTTCCAGTACCATCATGAGGTATAGGAGTTATGTCTTCAATTTTACCAATTTTAATTCCAGCTCTTGCTAAAGCACGAATAGTTGCTTGTGCACCAGGACCTGGACTTCTAGGACCGTTTCCACCAGGAGCTCTTACTCTTATATGCAATCCAACAAAACCTTTTTCTTTTGCATCTTCAGCTGCTCTATTAGCTGCTTCCATCGCTGCAAAAGGAGAAGATTGTTGTCTGTCTGCACGAACTACTTTACCACCAGACCATTGGCAGATGGTTTCTGCTCCTGTAATATCAGTTACAGTTAAGATAGTATTATTAAAGGATGAATAAATATTAGCTATTCCCCATTTTTCATCTTTTGCCATAATTACACCCCTTATTGATTTTCACCAGCTTGAGTAGCTGCTTTATTATGTTCTTCAATCTGTTTAGCTACAGGAGAAGAGCGGTAAAAACCAATTGCTTCTTCTTCTCCTCTTTTTACAACATAACTTGGAGAATTTAATTTTTTGCTGTTTAAAGCAATATGTCCATGTACAACAAACATTCTTGCTTCTTTAGCAGTACGAGCTAAACCTTTTTGGAAAACTATAGTTTGTAATCTTCTTCTTAAAATATCTTCAACAGTTAAATCAAGAATATTTTCTAACTGGGCATTTTCATCAAGGATTCCTGATCTTTTCAAGTTTCCTAATAATTCTTCAGTTTCAACTTTTACTTGATCTTGAGAGAACCCGAGTAAGTATCTTGCTTCCCTACTGTATTTTCTAACTAAAGTATCAGCTTTCCAAATTTCCTTTTTATTTTTTAAGCCATATTTAGACATTAATTTATTTTCAGTTTTAATTCTTTCTGCATTCCAAGGATGAGGTGGTGTATCATACTTTTTCCTTGCTTTTCTTGGATGTCCCATAATCACATCTCCTTATTTAGATATAAATTTCAATAATTATTCAATAATATAATCAATTTAAAAATTTATCAAATTTACCATAATCAGTCTAAAAAGATATAAAATTATCTTCTACGACTTACACCGACAGTAGAACTGTGTCTGAAAGTAGATTTAGTTCTTTGTCCTCTAACTGGTAAACCAACTTCGTGTCTTCTACCTTTGTAACTTCTGGTCTTTTTCATCCTGTTTAAATCATCCCTTAAAGTCATGTCAAGGTCAGATTCAATTAAATGAAGGTCATCACCAGTAGCATAATCGTTACGTCTGTTTAACATCCAATCAGGAATGTTATATTCTTTAGGATCTTCTAAAACTGCTTCGATTTTAGCAACATCATCTTCAGCAACGTAACCAATTTGTTTTTCAGTATTTAAACCTAAGGTAAGACAGATAGATCTAGATAAGGATAATCCAACACCTTTAATTTCAGTTAAAGCTTGTTCGATTTTTTTATTACCATCTACATCCTTTCTGGATATACGCACTAAGTGCTTAAAGTCGTCTTCCATTAAAGTAACCTCCATAATATCTATAGAGCGAACCCACGAGACGTGTATAAAAAATTTAGCGGATTCGAATGCTTTATTTTAAAGCACAGTTTTCAACAATGTAAAACTTAGTCCAATAATATTTTAATCATAGAATTTTATAATTTGCATTATTCATACTATTTTAAGTCTGATTTCAAATCCATTAAACTAAGAGTTCATCAATATCAGTTTCAAGCACATTTAATAATTCTAATTAAATAATAACTACGCTTAGCTTACTAAAAGATAGAGTAACTTAATACTCGATAAATTACTAATAAACTTTTATAGCTATAGCTAGATTATAATTTAACTAATTAAAAAAAAGCAAATATTAAATCTAATTCGTAAAGCTTATTTGAATCAGATTTAAGTTAATGATAATTTGTAAAAGTGATATTATCATTAATAATAATCCTATTAAATAGAATTATATTAAATTGCTATATACTAATAAACGCCGAGACTGGGATTTGAACCCAGGCGAGGACAATCCTCACGGGATTTCCAGTCCCGCGCCTTACCAGGCTAGACTATCTCGGCAATCTAGTAAGATATCAAACATAGAACTGTCTAATATATAATTCACTGATATAAAAATATAAGTAATTAATAATATATAAAGTTTTTGATTATTCAAGCATAATTTCTAAAAAAATAGGATTAAAACTAAAATCATAGCTACAAATCAATATTAAACTTAATAATATTTAAAGATTTTTTATAAGATTATAGCAAAGTTTATATATTAGAACTTAAATTTGAGATTTTATTATGATAAAAAATAATTAAAAACAAATTTTTCTAAAGATAATTAAAAATAATAAATATTTTTCCTAAATAAACTATTCATCTAATCTTCTTTCCAGTTTATCATTTATTAAACTATTCATCTAATCTTATTCTACTTTATCGTTTATTAAACTATTCATCTAATCTTCTTTCTACTTTATCATTTAAATCATCGATGACATATTTAATTTTAGGATCTTTAGTTAAATCGTATGCAATATTAAAATAGAATAAAGCAGGAATTACCTTTTTACTTTCATCTAATTGGAATCCAAGATTTTTACATATTGTTATAACTTCAATACTTGCAGAATAAGGTAAACCCTTCGATTTAAGATATTCCTTAATATCTTCAATATTTTGATTAATAATGTCATTTAAATTATTTTCATCCAAGTAAGTCTTTAAATAGTCATCAAATATTTTTAATTCACCGATAGCCAAATCAGATTGATTATCATAAGTTTTACTTAATCTATTTAAATAAACAGCTAATCTTAAATTTTCATCATCTTTAGAACCTTTAGATTCATTAAGATAATAAAGAGACAAATTTCTAAAGGATTTAGCAAGGTCTTCAACGGAATAAGAATATTTAACAGATTGTACACTTAATTTATAATATTCATCCCAATTATTATTTTGTTTGTAAACTTCACATAATCCGAAAATAGCTTTAACATTGATTGGGTTATAATTGTAAGACAATTTAAAGCTCTTTAAAGCATTTTCATATTCATTAAAATGTAATAATACATTCCCATAATTAGAATAAAGAGTGGAATAGTCTAAAATAAGAGGATACTTTCTTTTAACTTCTTTTTTAATAGTGGCTTGGAATAAAAGCTCTTCAAGAAGATTCTTAAAAATATATTCTCCTTCAAGATATTCTTTATTTAAGTTAATATTTTCTTGAGCAAATTGATAAGCTTCATCATATTTCTCTTCTTTAAATAAAGAATCCATTTCTTTTATAATTTCTGGAACAGATTTAATTTTCATATTATCACCATTTAAAGAATTGATTATTTAATTAGATTATTTAAAAGAATAAATTATTTAATTAGGTTATTTAATTAGGTTATTTAATTAGATTATTTAATTAGTTTAAAAGAATAAATTATTTAATTAGATTATTTAAAAGAACACCTAAGAATTTAAAAGCTCCTTCTTTTTGTTTTCAAATTCTTCTTCTGTAATTATTCCATCTTTATATAGATCGTGATATTTTCTTATTTCTTCTGGAATATTAAGAATAGCTTCTTTTAGTTGAGATTTTTCTTCAATTTCAAAAGAGCCAGTAGTTAATTTGTTTATTAATTTATATTCAAAGTTATTTAACATATCATCATCTAATGTTTTTAATAGGAGATTTTTATCAGCTAAATTAAATTGAATTCTATTATCAGCTATTCTTTGAATATCATCTTGATTTATATCATCATAATCTATATCAAAAGAATCTTTAACTTTACCATTTAGCCTGCTTCTTTTTTCTACATAAATAGAACCTTCATCTAATTTAATAGCTCCATTAAATGTGTTTTCTTCCCCATCCTTAGTTTCTATTAAAAGACCTAAAAAATCAAATTCAATATTTTTTGATTTAATATCACCTTTAGGCATATTTCCATTCGGATTTATTAAAAAGCCTAATTTACTTAATTTTCCCATAGTATCAAAAATCTAAAATATTTTTATAATCTATAATCAAATTCATTTTTAGAATATCTTTATAATCATTAATCAATTTCAATTTTAAAAAAAAAAATTATTTTTTATATTATTTTTTATATTATTTTTTATATTATTTTTTATCTCATTTTTTATCTTATTTTTTATCTTATTATTAAAATATAATACTTTAAAAACATATAAATTTATCTTAAAATGAGATTAAAATTTATAATTAAATATAAAATATATTAAAATAAAAATTATATTATTAAATGAAAATAATGAAATTAATTATTATAAAAATTTATGATTGAGTGATAAAATGTCTAAAGATAATGATAAATTTGTACTTAAGTTAAATAACGATAGAAAAGGCGAACCTAAAACACTTAGTGAAGAAGAAACTTTAAAGCAAATGAAAAGAGGTTTTAATAACCAATACATTAGTTTTGAATACCCATTTTTATGGGAGAATATAAAATCTGATGATGAAGATGAATTTACAGATGCTGTATTATTTAATAAAAATAATAATGCTATTGTAAAAATATCTACACAACCATGTTTAGTAAATACAGTTGAAGAGTTAAAAGAATTAGTAGAAAAGGACCTCAAATCAAAAGAATGTGAAATTCAGGAATCAGGAATGGATACTTTTGATAAATATGGAATATGGGATGTATTTTACACAACAAAAGAAGGTTTAGAAGTAGAACAATATTCTATCTTAAAAAGCAATAATTTATATTCTCTTGAATTGTATACTAAAAATAATAGAGATCAAGTTGTATTAAAATCTTTTGTAGATGTGATTCAAACATTTAAGATACTAAAACCAAGTTATAAAATAGATGGGGATTCTTACGAGAAAATATAATCCCTAAACTTATTTTTTAAAAAAAAGATAACTTAAACTTATTTTTAAAATTAAAGCAAAAAATATAATAAATTAAATTATAAAAAAATAATAATCCTAAAAATAGAAAAACAGAAAAAATATAATAAATTAAATTTAGGGTCCTAGATTTTTTACATTTCTGCAAGCTTTTGTAGGGCTGTTTTTGTAGTGTAGCCTTGTAATGTGATGAGCCCTGCTAAAAATACATTTAAATATACGGTTCTTTTTACTGAATCATGTGTATATTTGTGTATATTCTCTCATGTTGAGTCCATCTTTGCATAATTTGAAGAAGTCTTCTATTTTACCCCTTATTGGTTTATATTTTTCCCAATTGTTTATTTTTTCTAAAAATTCGTTTTTTAGTCTTTTTAATAGTTTTTTAATCTTTTCTGTGTTCTTTTTTGGGTTAAATATCTCTAATTTGTAGTTGAATATTTGATTTAATT
>NZ_FOTL01000010.1 GCF_900114585.1 Methanobrevibacter olleyae
TTTCATCTAAAAATAGTTTTTGATTATTATTTTTAATTTTTGGTCTTTTATTGAGCCTTTTCTCAATAATTTCATTGGGATTTATTTTTTCATTTTTAAAATCAAAAAGTTTAAGTTGTATGAAGTTTATATTAGTATTGAGGACAAATTTGTTTTGTTTAGTCATAAAATATTATTTGTCCTCACTTATTTAAGTAATTTACTATTTTTAAATCCTTTATTTCAAAATTAAAGAAAAAAATAACCTATTTTTATTTAACGAAGAAAAAAATAAAAAAATAAAAAAAGCCTATAAAATTTTACAGTCTCATTTATTGTTGGAAATCCAATAACAAATTCTTTAGTTTCTAAAATGTCATCAAGTGTTTTTCTTTTTTTAGTTGAGTTAATTGCTATCATTAAACATGGTGGCAAGTGGCTAGACATAGTAGCAAATGCAAGAGTACATGCATCTGCTTTTCCATCACTATCATAAGCTGAAGCTATTACTGCAGGGGCAGGATACATCATAGACCTTGGTTTTAAATTTATTTTTTTAGACATTTTTCACCTATTATTTTTCATATATTTAGAATAATTTAATAGACATTTTTCACCTATTATTTTTCACATATTTAGAATAATTTAATAGACATTTTTCACCTATTGAGAATAATTTAATGTTTGGATTCTTATCTAGCTCTATTTCTAGATTTTAATATTCTTCATAAAATTTACATGGTCTATATAGTTTCTCAATGCTTCTTCAACAGTACCTTCATCTTTTACTAATTTTAAGCCAAAATCTCCTGCATGCATTTGAGCCTTTACACCAAATTGTTGACAAATCGCAACTTCACAATCTTTTATAGCATCAATAATTTTTGGGTTTTGATGCTTGGTATATGATTCAATTTCAACAGTTCTTTTATCTATAAATTCAAATTCATCTTTTTCTTCATGGTATTCATAAACATATAATGAATGTGCTTTTCCAAAATGTAAATCTAAATCTTCTCCATTTGATGAAGCAACAGCTATTCTCATATTTTCACCTTTTATGATATTTAATAAGTATTAAATTGGTTTTTTAATAGTTATCTTATTTAACTTGTTCTTTTTTCCAGTTCTTATAGATTAAAGATTCGATTTCTTGATTATCATCTAAGTAGGTATTTTGATTCATAATAATGAATAATTCATCAGCATACTTTAATCTTAAATATTCATCTGGAATTAAAGTATTCCCGCTTCTTACAACAGATACGACCATTGCAGATTTAGGTATTGGAAGTTCCCAAACCTTCTCTCCAATTAATGCACAGTCCATTGGGACAACATACTCTTCTAATACGCTTTTTGTTTTATCGAAGTCAATTCCTTTATTCTTTTTAAGTAATCTCATAAGTAAAGTTTCATAAATCGGATCATTACCTAAAATGGTTGGTATGATATATGCAAGTACAACTACAACAATCATTGCAACTAGAGAATTTGTAACTCCAGTCATCTCAGCAATGAGAATAACTGCTGTTATTGGAGTTCTAACAGAACTTGCAAACATCGCTGCCATTGAAATCATAATAAATTTATATGCTATAAGAGGATTTAATCCAAAGAGGGGGATTACAATTGCACTGAATATTGCACCAATATAAGCTCCAATTACAAGAACTGGGTAGAATATTCCTCCTGGGGCACTAGAACCAAAACAAAAGATTAAAAGCAAATATTTTCCAATTAAAAGAACGATTAAAACAGATAATGGAGGTAAACTTAGCTCAATTAAACTCATCATTGAGTATCCTCCGCCAAGTATTTCAGGTAAAAAGAGACCTACAAGTCCAGTTACAAGGAACACTATTATAAATTTCACCTCCAATGGCAGGAAACTTAACTTATCCCACATTTTGGAGGTTTTAATCATTCCAACATTGTAAATATATCCTAAGATTCCAATAAGAATTCCTAAAACTATTAATAACCAGTAATAGTTTAATGGAAGATTTAATGATGTAAATGGGAATATCGGGCTTTGTCCAAAGAACAATTTAGATACTAAATCTGCTACAAGTGCTGAAACTAAACCTACAATAACAATTGATCTGTCAAAACCTTTGTTAATTTCTTCTAATGTAAAGATAAATCCTGCAAGAGGTGCGCTGAAAGTAGCTGCAAGTCCTGCTCCACTTCCACATACTAAAAGACGTTTTTCATCAGTTTTACTGTTTGGCAAATATTTTGACACTCCCTTTGCAGCCATAGCTCCTAGTTGTACAGATGGGCCTTCTCTTCCTAAGGAAAGCCCTCCAAGTGCAGTAAGGGTCCCTGCAATAAATTTAGCTATTAATGTTTTCCACCAGCAAACATCAAAGTATCCTTTTACCTCTCCCATAACTTGAGGTATACCACTTCCAGAACTGTCTGGACTCCATTTAATAAGAAGTGCTGTTATTAGCCCCATAAGTGCAAGTATGGAGAACCATGCAATTGTTAGTAAAAAATCTCCCTGTATATATTTTAAAGTAGAAAATAAGATATTTTCAGAATTATCTAATCCAAATCTATAAAGAGACACTACAAAACCTGAGAATAAACCGATTAATATAGCTTCTATAATTAGTTTGATATAATATTTTGGGTTTTCCACATTCAAACCTAATGTTTGTTTAATCATTTTCATAGCTTAATCTCCGACTTTATTTTATTAGTATCTTATTATTTTATAGTATCAGTCTTATTATTTTATAATAATATTATTATTTTATAGTATCAGTCTTATTATTTTATAATAATATTATTATTTTATAGTATTAATCTTATTATTTTACTATTAGTTTATTAGAAAATATTTTTATTTGGTTTTATTTGATAATTTTTATCTGCTAATTCCACCAAATCCTTTTAATACTTTTTTACACTCTTTAGTTGACTCTTTGCTTAATGATTTAATTTTAAAAGTATAACTAATCTCATTTTCTTTTATAGGGCTTCCTTTGTAAACATCAATTATTTCTACATCAATAATATCTTCAATTCTTTTTAAAGTATCTTTAATGATATGTGGATTTGAAGCTCTACTAAAGATAGAGCTAATATCCATTGTGTAAATTTTTTGATTGTTAATTTTCCATTGGAATAATTCTTCTTCATTTAAAATTTCTATATTAGCTATTTTTAATTTTTTAAGTTTTTTATTTGCATCTTCTAAATGTGCGAAGTCTAAATCAATTTTTTTAAGTGTTCCTACATGTATTTTTCCAGAGTAAATATGCTTTAGCCCTATTTCACATCCAATAGATTGTTGGAGTATATTGTATTCTTGTGTAAGTGAATTTATTGCTTTATCACTTCTACCTAATGCTGCTTGAATGTCTCCCATATGTTTAGTTGCCTTTAGTGCAATTTCAACGAATTTATCTTCATCTTCATTTGTTAAAGCATCTTTTAATTCTACAATTGAGTCAAATAGAGCTTGTCTAATTTTTTCTCCACGTTTATTTTCATGTTGGATTGAGTAGGTAAGATATGGATTTTGAGATACAATTCTTGCTATTGTATCAATCATTAAATTATAAATTGGACTTTCATAATCTTCTGTATCCTTAAGGTTTATTTTTAATTTTTCAATTGCGGAAGCAGTTGAAATATAAGAAAAATGAGTTAAGACTTGTACAACAGCCATCATATCGTCATGATGTTCAGCTGTGGTTTCAATTATTCTCATACCTTTCTCTTCTAGGAATTTGTAGACTTTAGGATACCATTTTCCTTTTTCTATTGGTGTAAGCACTATAATTTGCCCTTTCAAATCAGTTGTTCTAGGACCAAAAACAGGGTGTGTAGGGATAAATTCAACCCCTTCATTTAAGCATTCTTTCATTTTATTACTTGGACCTTCTTTAACAGAAGTAACATCTAACATTAATGATCCATCTTTCATAAATGGAGCTAATTCTTCAATAATTTCTTCAGTATGTGAAATAGGTACAGAAATAATTACAATATCACTGTTTTGAACTATTTTTTTATTATTATTAGAATATTTAACTTTAAGCTCTTCACTTACTTTAGCTCCTACTCTAGTATCTCTTCCAGTAATTGTAACTTCAAAGTTAAGGTCTTTAAAATACCAAGCTAAGGTTTTTCCTAAACCCCTTGTTCCTCCAATAATTCCAACTTTCATTTTATTATTTCCATTAGTTTATTAAAAAATTTTAAATTAGATAATTTTTATAAGAATCTTAATTTATAATCACTTAGTTTTTATAAGAATCTTAATTTATAATCACTTAGTTTTTATAAAAACCTTAATTTATAATCACTTAGTTTTATATATTATCGATAATTATATTTTATATTGTTTTATAATAATTATATAATTATTGAATTTTTTATAATTTTTGAACTAGATTTACTAAAGAAATCTGTTATTTTAATTTATGTTATAGCTGAGGAAATTCTATGAAGATAACTTATCAAGATAAAAAGAAAGGGATTATTGAACTTCTTCCTGAAACATTAGATGATTTATGGCATTTGTCTCATATAATTGCTGAAGGAGATACTGTATATTCTAAAACAACAAGAAGAATTCAAGATAATACAGGAGATAAGTTAAGAAGTGACAGAGGAGTTAAAAAAACATTTACACTAGGTGTTTCTGTAGAAGATTTAAGTTTCCATATTTTTACAGGAAAACTTAGAATAATCGGTTCTATAATTAAAGGTCCTGAAGACTTGATTCCTCTTGGATCTCACCATACAATTGAAGCTAAGTTAAATACACCTATTAAGATTTTTAAAGAACAATGGTCACAATATGTTTTAAAAAGAATCAATCAGGCAATTGAGGCTTCTAAAAAATTATCTGCAATTATTGTAGTGTTAGAAGATGATGTAGCTGATTTTGGTTTGATGAGGCAACTTGGAATTGAGTATTATGGTCCAGTTATGGGAAATGTTTCTGGAAAACAAATTATTGATAAAAATAGAGCTAAAAATATTGAAAAATTTTATCAAAAAATTGTAGATTATATCCTTAAATTTGATAATATCCAAACTATTGTTTTAGCAGGTCCGGGGTTCTTTAAAAATGATTTTTTAAAATATTTAGAATCAAAACATGCCGATTTAGCTAAAAAGTCCATAATTGAGTCTACTGGCTCTGGTGGTCGTGTAGGTATTAATGAGGTTCTTAAAAAAGGTACAGTTGAAAAATTAGCTGCAGAAAATAGAGTTGCATTTGAAATTTCAGCTATTAATGAAATACTTCAAGAAATAGCTAAATCTTCTAATTTAGTGGTTTATGGTAAAAAACAAGTAAAAGAAGCTATTAATATAGGGGCTATTGAAAAATTACTTGTTTTAGATAATTTAATTAGAAGTGAAGATTTAGAGGAATCTATGGATATGGTAGAAAGGATGTCTGGTGAAGTGTTAGTTATAAGCAGTCAACATGAAGGTGGAAAACAACTTGAAGGATTAGGTGGTATGGCTGCTACTTTAAGGTATTCTATTTCTTAGTTTTTTAAGTACTTTTTCAGATTCTCTAAAATAAACGTTATATATTAAAAATTATAAAAATATTAATATTATATTAAAGATTATAAAATAATAATATTTTAAAAATTATAAAAACATTGTTATTATATTAGAAAATAAAAGGATTTTAAAGATGTATTTAGAATTATTTATTGTATTTATATTATCATTAATTGGAACTGGAGCTTTAAATATTATATTCCGTTTCTTAGGTAAAAGAGGCTACATAGGTAATCTATATGAATCAGTACGTGGAGGAACTCCTCGTGGGATTGGCATAGTTCCATTTATTTTAATTAGTTTATTTTTACCTGCAGGATATAACAATCTTGTTTTAGTAATGGGACTATGTGCTCTAGTTGATGATATAATGGGTAGAAGAAGAATAGCTAATTTACCTATTGAAATAGGCCAGCTTGCTAGAGGAATAGGTATGTTATGTGTTATTGGATTGGGCTATCCTCTTATGGGTGTCTCTTCTATTTTAGTTGCTTTAATGATTCAGCCATTAAATATTGCAGATATGCAACCAGGAACTGCAGTAAGTGTAGTTTCTATTATGAGTTTATTCACCATCCTTGCAGTTGTTATTATAGGTGTAGCACCTGTAGCACAGATTCCTGCATATTATGTACCCTTGCTTACTTTAATTACTTGTTTAGGTTATGCTCCTTTAGATTATTCTGGAAAGATCATGTTAGGTGAAGTAGGTAATCATAGTTTTGCCATTGCTTTAGGAATTGGTTTTTATATTCTTGGAGGATTTGTAGGAACTTTAATATTATTCATTGTAACTACTGGATTAATTGCATATATTAGAAGAGGAAACTTATCTAGATTCCTTATTAATAAATTACATATAAACAATCCAACTTTTGGTGATTTATTTATGGATGTTTTAACTGGTGGAGGTTTAGGTGATTTATTTAGAAAAATCATTCTTAGGGAGAGTCAAAAAGAAATTAGTGATAATTTATTAATTGCACTTGGATTTAGAAGGTTAATTTATAATCCATACTCTCATAATCTTGAAAGAGTAGTTGAAAAAGATGTTAGAACAAAACCTGCAGATTTAAGAAAGCTATATTAAGGTTTATTAAATTTAGGCATTTAAAGAGTTAATTTTTATTAAAGATTATATATATTATTGATTTATTAAAGGTTATTATATATTATTTAAATTATTATAAAGATATTATAGGCTTTATTTAAACAATTAAAATCATGGTGATATTTATGGCTGATATTTTTGAAGTTATTAAAAATCGTAGAAGTGTAAGAGAATATAAGCAAGAACAAATTGATGATGAAGATATTGAAAAAATATTACATGCAGCTATTTTAGCACCTACTGCAAGAGGAGAGGCTCCATGGCATTTTACTGTAATCCAAAATAAAGAACTTCTTGATGATATTAATGAATCTGTTAATAATATCTTAAGAAATTCTGGGGATGAACTTCTTGAAGCTATTGCAAAATCTGGAAAACATATAATGCATAATGCCCCAACTGTTGTAATAGTTTCTGCTAAATCTTCTGCAACCAATATGCAAGCAGATGTTTCTGCAGCTATTGAAAATATGCTTCTTGCTGCTGAAGGTTTAGACATTGGGTCTTGTTGGCTAGGTTTAATTGCAGCTTACTTCAGCATTGAAGAAAACTTGAAAAACTTACACATTCCTGAAGGCTACACTCCATTATATGGGGTTTCTTTAGGTTATAAAGTTAATGAAAACGAACCAAATCCACGTGATGATGTTTTAATTAATTGGTTAAAATAAGTAATTGCTTAAAATAATTATTTTAATCAATTCTTCTATTTTTTAAATTATTTCTATTTTTAAAGAATATTTGGATAAAATAAATCTTTATCTTATCCTTTTTTAATCATTATTTTTTATTTTTATCTATTATTTTTTCTATTTTTTATCTATTATTTTTTCTATTTTTTTTTAATCATTTACATGATTTTTAAAATTTTATAATAAGCATCTGTTGATGGATGAATTTCTAAAAAATCATCAAATGCTTCTTTTTCTATTCCCATATTCATTAAGAATGCGAGATATGCAGTATCATCAATTGAAGATGGTGAAATTGAGCTTACTTTTTCAACTTCTTCGGTCTGCTTATTCAATGAAACTTTAGTAAGTCCTGTTCCTCCACTTAAGATTCTCCAAAAGGCATGAGGCCCTGCAAGACCTGGAATAACAACATCTTTAATGTTTTCATTATCTTTACCATCAATACCTCTATTTTGTTTTTTAGCAAAACTAACATCCATATCTAATGTTAATGATTGTGGAACGATAAGATCATCAAATTTATTTAAATAACCTGCCATGTTCCTTCCTGCGGAAATTCCCTCTTTTCTTGCATAAGGGGTTAAGGTTATTCCTCCTGTAACATCACCTGCAGAATAGATATTTGGATTTGAGGTTTGGAAAAATTCATTTACTTTAATTGAGCCATCATCATTTAAGTCTACAATATCTGCTACAATTTCAGAATTAGGAACTCTTCCAGTAGCTATTAAAGTTTTACCAAGAAACTCTCCTTTATCTGTTTTAATAGAGTTTTCACTTATTTCTAAAACATTTGTATTTTCATAAATTTCCACTTCATCAATAAGTTTACTAACTACATAATCTTTAATTTCTAAATCTAAATCTTTTAAGATTTCACTTCTTGCAATGATCTTTACTTCACTTCCAAAGCTTGAAAATAAATTGGAAAGCTCAGTAGCTATTATTCCTCCACCTATTATATTTAATTTACTTGGAATTTCCTCTAGATTAAGTACATCACTACTTGTTAAGGCATGTTCTGCCCCTAGGATATTTGGAATAAATGGTCTAGCACCAGTAGCTATTAATAAATTTTCAGCTTCAAAGCTTAAATATTCTTTATTTTTATATTCTTGATTTTGAAGCTCATTATTGTTGTCTAATTTAACTGTAACTATGATTTTTTCATCTTCATTTATTTCTACACTTGCTTGGCCATAGAGGACTTTATTATTCACACTTTCATTTTCTTCCTGGTTAAGTTTACGGAGGATTTTTTGAGTCTTTTTAATATTATCACATGCAGATTTAAAGTCAAGGCTTATATCTCCATTGATAAATCCAATTTCACCAAATCTTTTATAATCTCTTAAAAAACGACTAATATCAGTTAATGCACAAACAACCATACATCCTTCATTAAGACAGGTTCCTGCAATGTAGTTCTTTTCTATAATTAAGGTTTCTTCACCTAATTTTCCAAGTTCAAATGATCCAAGTCTTCCTGCAGGACCTGCTCCAATAACAATATTTTTAATTTTTTCAATGTTTTCCATATTATCCCTTAAACTATTTTTAAATTTATTTTGGTGTTTATTAAATTAATTTTCATTATTTTTAGTTTGTTTATTTTATTATAAAGTTTTTATTAATTATTCATAGAATTATTTATAAAAATTCTATTAGCACATTATAGAAAAAGAGTTTAATTGATATAAAATTTTAAAAAGTATTATTTATATTAGTAAGTTATAGAAAAAGAGTTTAATTGATATAAAATTTTAAAAAGTATTATTAATTTTTATTTATACTAATACTTTATTAACTATATTATGAAGGTTGTTTTATGATTTTTAAAAAAATTAGTTTTTATTTAATAAGTTTAAAAACTTATCACTTGCCTCTTCAATTGTCAAAGGATAATCATTTTCCATATCAATCCCTTCACTTTCTAATCTTTGGAAAAGCTCTGTGACAATTGGTACTTTTAGATTTGCTTTTTCAAGAATTTCTGGTTGTGCAAAAATTTCTTTAGTGCTTCCTTCTGCAATTAATAAACCATCCACTAAAACAAATACCTTTTTTGCATAGTTAGGAACTAGGTCAACTTCATGAGTTGAAATAATAATTGTAATTCCTTCTTCATTAAGTTCCTTTAATAATCTAGTTAAGTCTGTTACTCCTTGAGGGTCAAGACCTGCAGTAGGTTCATCTAAAACCATTATTTTAGGTTTCATTGCAAGAATACCTGCAATAGCAACCCTTTTCTTCTGACCGCCACTTAGGTGATGAGGCGCTTTTTTCTCAAATCCGCTCATTCCTACACGAGCTAATGCTTCTGTTACTCTTTTTTGAACTTCTTCCATAGGCAAACCTAGATTTAAAGGTCCAAAAGCAACATCCTCCTCTACTGTAGGTGCAAATATCTGATCATCAGGATTTTGAAAAACAATTCCTACTTTTTGCCTAAATTTAACTAGAGATTTTTTATCATATTTTAATTCTTCACCTTCAATAAATACTTTACCTTCATCAGGCTCAAAGATACCGTTTAAATGAAGAAACAATGTAGATTTTCCAGCACCATTCTTACCTAAAAGAGCAATCATTTCTCCCTTTTCAACTTTTAAGCTAACTCCTTTAAGTGCTTGATACTTATTATTATAAGAGTATTTAATATTTTTCACTTCTAACATTTTATTCCTCCTTTTTTGGAGGTATGTACACTGGAAGCTCTCCAGTATAGCCTCTAGAATCTAAAGCATGTTGTAATGTTTCACTTTTATCTAAAGATCTTAAAAATATAGTACTTATAAGAGCACCTAAAGATCGTAATGAACTCCAGTAGGAATGATAACCTAATCTAGTTTCTTGTGCTTTTTGCATTGTATCAATTTCATTTAAAAATATGAATATTGTATTATACATTAAAAGTCCGATTTCAATAAGAATTTTAGGTACTTTCATTGTTTCTAAGCAATGGAAAATTTTTGCAATTGGTGTTGTTAAAGCAAGAAAACCTAAAGAAGGTAAACATCCAATAACTCTAAAGAATGTATACAGACCATAATGCCATGAGTTTCTAGTAACTACAATGCCAAATATTCCTGTTTCATAGATAACATCACCCTTTCCAAAGAAAAATATTAAAAAGAGACATGTTATAATAAGAAATGCAAGGGGGATTGTTAAAAATTTTAAATAGGATTTATAGTTGATCTTTGCTATAGCTAATATTACAATAGACATTAGAATAAATATAAAAATATCGAAATATAGGTTATCTAGTGCTAATGTAGCAATTAATAGGATTATTGTTAAAAACAATTTAAAATAAGGATTTGCTTCAGTTAACTTATTATTATGGGCAATATAATCTATATCAAATTTCATAAAATCACAAAAAAAGAAAAAGGGATAAAGAAGAATTATTCTTCTTTACCTTGCCCTCTCCAGTAACCAAAGAAGTAACCTATAATGATTGCTCCAATAGATGCTTGAAGAGCAAATAATAAACTTTCTATTTCGCCACTAGGTGGTTCCCATATTGATGAAAACCATGGTTCATAATCTGATGCTTCAATAGCTTCACTAGCTGCATCATCAGCTCCGCCAAAGTATCCGTCATCTTCTCCAAGACCACTAAACATTACTAATGGTGCAATGAAGATTACAATACAAATGACTGCTAAAATTATTAATGTTGATCTTTCCATATCTATCACCTTATGCTTCATTAGGAGTTAATGCATCGAGTTTATCTAATAATTTTGGTTTGTAAGCTTTTAATCTGTCCCAGATAATCACGGTTAAAATACCTTCACCAATAGCTAGTGGTATTTGGGTAACTGCAAAGATAGTTAAGAAAGTACCTAATGCTGTGCCGAATGTTGGTGCAGGGAATGCAAAAGCTAACTGGAATGAAGTCGCTACGTAAGTTAATAAGTCACCTAAAAATGCTGCAAAGAAAATTGCAATGGTTGATGAAATATTAGCTTTGGTTAAACCTTTGTATACAATCCAAGCTACAAATGGGCCTACAATACCCATTGAGAAAATGTTTGCACCTAAAGTGGTTAATCCACCATGTGCAAGTAATAATGCCTGGAAAATAAGCACGATAGTTGCTAATACTGCTGTTACAGCAGGGCCGAATAAAGCTGCAGCTAATCCATTACCACAAGGGTGAGAACAACTTCCAGTAACAGATGGTAATTTTAAAGATGATAATATGAACATGAACGCTCCACTTACAGCAAGTAAAGCCTTTGATTCAGGATTTTCATCTACGATTTTTCTAATTTGATAAATACCAAAAGCAACAACGATGAATGATATGATGAACCATATAATACACCATGTTAATGGTAAATATCCTTCCATAATATGCATAATCACGTTCCTCCAAATTGCTATCAATATAATCTGATAAATTTAACAATATTTAACTATATTTTATTTTTATTAAAGCTATATTTGTAATTTGATAAATTTAACAAGATTTAACTATATTTTATTTTTATTAAAGTTATATTGATAATAATATTATATGTTTTATTATATATAAGCTTATTTAGTAGTTTTACAAATGGATTTAGTTAAATCTAAAATTTTTATAAAATAAAAAGAACTAATGGATTTTTAAGTTTTACTTGATTTATTTTTTAGCTCTAGATTTTGTCTATTCAATTTGTTCTATAAAATAAAAATATTTATATAATGTAAAAACTAATAATAAAACTATTAAGAAAGTGATTTTGAATTAAAATAAATTTTTCAAATTGATTTAATTCATTTAAATAAAACCAGAAGGAGTTGTTGTTATGTGTATTGCTGCACCAGCTAAAATTGTAGAAATTGACAGTGAATCTAATATTTGTGCTGCAGACTTTGGAGGAGTAAGACAAAATGCAAAATTAGATCTTCTTCCAGATGTAAAAATTGGAGATTATGTTCTTATTCATGCAGGATATGCTATTGAAAAATTATCTGAGGAAGCTGCAAAGGAATCTTTAGAATCTTGGGATGAATTGTTAGAGATGCTAGAAGAAGAAGACAAGATGAAACAATGATGAAATAAGAGTTATAAAATTCTTTATTTTTTGTTTTTTTTTAATTTTCTATTTTTAATCTTTTATTTTCTTATGGATTTATTCTTTAGATGATTTTAACTATTTTTATACTATTTTTATTTTAATTTATTAAAAATTTTCAAGATTCGATTATTTTATTGAATTTGTGATTATATGGATGAAGAAATAAAATTATTAAAGGAATTTGATTGTCCTGAATGGGTAATTGAGCATTCTAAAGGAGTTTCAAGAAAGGCTTGTGAAATTGCATCTAACTTTGATGATGTAGATATGGAGCTTGTAAGAGTTGGTGGCTTATTACATGATATTGGCAGATCTAAAACTAATTCTATTGAACATGCAGTAATCGGTGCTCAAATACTTAAAAAGAGAGGATTTTCTGATGAAATAGTTAATATTGTTGAAAGACATATTGGAACTGGCCTTTCTGAAGAGGATTCAAAAGAATTAGGATTACCTATAAAATCTTATATTCCTCAAACTTTAGAAGAAAAAATAGTTTCCCATGCAGATAATCTTTTTAATGGTGTTGAGGAAGTTGGTATTGATTTTACTATTAAAAAGTGGAAAAGAAAATTAGGTGAAAATCATCCATCTATTGAAAAAATTAAAGAAATTCATGAAGAGCTTGTTTTAAGATTTGAATAGTCTTTATAAAAACTATTTTATAAATGAAATTTAAATATTTAATATGTTTATTTAATTATTTATTCAATTTTTCATTTATTTAATTATTTATTCAATTTCTTATTTATTTAATTATTAATCCAATTTTTTATTTATTTAATTATTTATCCAATTTTTTATTTATTTAATTATTTTTAATTGATTATTGATTTTTATAATTAGTTATTAATTTTATAATTTTATACGAGGAAAAGAATGAAAGTTATTTGTTCAAGTGATGAGTCATTATTTAGGCCTGAAGTAGTTAGATGGAGAGAAAGGATGTCTATGATGACACCTATAGGTGATGTAGTTGTAGTTCTCCCCTGTAGTATGAAAAAGCCATATTCTAATTCCCAATCTCATCAAAAATTTAGAAGAGCTACTAAAGGTTATCAAGAACTAATTGTAACTTCCCCATTTGGTATTTGTCCAAGAGAAATGGAAAATACATTTCCAATCCAATCTTATGATGTTGCAGTTTCTGGTGATTGGAATGAAGAGGAAATACGATTGGCTGGAGAGCTTCTTAGAGATTATGTTGGGGATAAAGCAGTAATTGCTAATGTTGATGGAGGCTATGAAGAGGTTTGTCGTGAGTATTTAGATAATTGTACCTATGTTTGTGTAGATGGTAGGCCTACATCTCCAGAGTCAATTTTTAATTTAAGAGAAGAACTTAAAAAATATCCAAAAACTAAACATAAGGATAGAGTTCTTAATGAACTTAAATCAATTGCTAAATATCAGTTCGGACTAGAAGCTGAAAAAATAATCACTGATGATGTTGTTACTAAAGGGAGATATCATAGAAATATTTATTCAAAAGGTAAGCAATTAGCCCTTCTTAATAGGGATATTGGTTTATATACTCTTAACCTTGAAGGAGCTAGAAGATTAGCTGAGCTAGGTATTCATATAGTTGAAATTGATTTTGACTTAAAAACAAATTCATTATTTGCTCCAGGTATTGTAAATGCAGATTTAACTATTCTTCCGAAAGATGAAGTTGCTGTTGTTAGAAATGATGAAATTGTAGCAGTTGGTAAAGCTGTTTTAACCGGTAAGGAAATGATGGAATCTAGAAATGGAATTGGAGTAAAAATAAGACATAGGAAGAAAAATTAGAATTAAATAAATTTTTCTATTTATTCTATTTTTTTCATTTTTTAAATAAATTTTTTCTATTTTTCCTATTTTTCCTATTTTTCATTGTTTATTCTATTAATTTTCTAATTTTATTTAATTTTTTAATATTTTTATATTAATTTTTATTATCTTAATTGATAAGCTATAAATATAATTAGAACAATAGTTATATTATTAACTTTTTGTTAGTATAAAATTTATAAGAAAAATATAGCTCTTAGTTATTTTATTCTATGCATTAATGTTATCAATTTTATTTAAAAATTTTTATAAAAAATTATTTAAATGTTATTTAAAAATATCGAGGAGATAAAATGTCTGAAGAATTAGCACTTGCTGTTAAAGATGCAGTTTCTGTTGTAAACGACCCTCACATGGGCATAAGTATTGTAGAAATGGGTATTGTACAATCTATTGCAATTGATGGTTCAACTGCAGAATTAGTTATTAAACCTACTAACCCTGGTTGTATGAGTGTTACTCGTATGGCTGCTCAAGCTAAAGCTGAAGCTTTAAAAGTTGAAGGAATTGACAAAGTTAAACTCATTATTGAAGGTCATGTAATGGCTGATTCTCTTAATGAGATGCTTAATAAAGATAATTAAGTTTTTTAAACTTAATTACTCTATTTTTTTTAATATTTTCATTGTTTTCTAATCTTTAGAATATTTATAATCAAAAGATTTATATATTACTTAACATATATCTTATAATAGTTGTATTTTATTTCGTATAGGCTAGTGGCACAGCCTGGTCAGCGCGCACGGCTGATAACCGTGAGGTCCTGGGTTCGAATCCCAGCTAGCCTACTTTTACTAATTTTATTCACTAATTTTATTTATTTACTAATTTTATTTACTTGCTAATTTTATTTACTTGCTAATTTTATTTATTTTTTAGATAATTTTACCTTTTAGTCAATTTTATCTTATTTTATTAGAATCTAGGCTATTTTTTTATTTAAAAGGTTTTTATATTTTTTACAATTTAACTTTATTATTGAATTGCACATATTTTAAATGTACATTTTTATGTATTGGTATACATTTATATACTTAAAAGTACAATATATTAATAGAGAATATATTGGTGGTACTATGTGGGGAAATTTAAATTTAAAGTTTAGTAAATATCCTGCAAGAATGACTGTAGCTCAAAAAATGTTTGAATTAGGTTTAAGAATAGCGGATGACGGAAAAATATATTGTGGGGATTTAAAAATCAGTGATTCTGCATTAGCAGCTGCAGCAAATGTTGATCGCAGAGTAATTAAATCTACTGTAGATGTTATTATTGCAGATGATGAATTGTATGAAATATTTTCAAATATTATTCCAGCAGGAACATTAATAAAAAATATTGCAAAGAATTTAGATTTGGGTGTTATTGAGATAGAAGCTGGTGAAAAAAGTGATGGTGTCTTAGCTAATGTAGCTTGGATAATGAGTAAGCATAATATAAGTATCCGTCAAGCATATGCCGGAGACATTCAACTGAAGACAAATCCTGTCTTAACAATCATTACAGAAGACCCTATTCCTGGAGAACTTTTAAGTGAATTCATTAAAGTGGAAGGAGTTTTAAAAGTTTCTATTCTGTAATTCATTCATTTTTTTAGATAGATTATATACAATCGGCAATAAGCTTGAAAGTATGATTTGTTCTTATATAAAGACCATTCAGTAAAATTAAATGCTAGTAAAATTATACCCTTCTTAAATAAAGAAAACTAATTTTAATCTTAATTTATAAGATTTATAAATAAATTTGGCTAAATCAATATGGTATTTCAACATCAGAATAGATATTTCTATAAAAACATTACATTTATTAATATAGTGTGTATATAAATATAGATATAATGTAATTTATTAAATTATTTACCATAATGAGTAATTTTTATTAAATTTTAATTTTCTATTAAATTGCTTATTTTCAGATTTTAAATATTAATTTAAGTTTTTTAAAGATTTTTATTATAAAATTTAAGATTCTATAAGGAAGACTATATTATGTTAAGAGATCCTATTATTCAAAATTTATTTCCGGAAATATTTGAATTTGAAGAGGCTGTAGATATTATCGGATGTCTTAAAGAATGGCCTAAAAGTAGATTATGTGCTGATAAGGATATTGCTAGAAAAACTAAAATAGATATTAAAACAGTTAAAGATGTTCTTAAATTGCTTGAAAATAATAATTTTGTTTATCCTGTAAAAGTTAATGAGGTTTGTATAAAGTTAATTAAACATTTTAGATCTGGTAAACTTTCTCATGAAGAGATGGCTAAAAAAGTTAAATTAGATGTAAAAATTGTAGATCAATTCATTGAAGAGAACGAATCTCTTTTAGAAGAAACTAAAAAAACATACTGTCAAAAAACCTTAAAAACTTTAAATGACAATTTAAATTCTTTAATTAAAGGAGAAAAAAAGGACGAAAGAGATAAAAAGGATAAAAAAGGAAAATCTTCTGAAGACAATAAAAAAGAAGATGAAAAGGACGATGTAGTTGGAGATGAATCTTCTGAGGATGATAAAAAAGTTATCAATGAAGATAAAGAATCTGAAGAACTAGTAATTAAAGAAGCTGTTGATGTTTCAGAAGAATTTGAAGAAAAAGAAAAAGCTACTAAAAAGCCTAAAGCTGGAAAATCTAAAAAAGAGAAAACTACTAGAAAAAGAGCAGTTAATCAAAAATTTTGGTATCTTACTTTCGATGAGACAATTGAATGCCTTAAAAATGGATATACAACAGATGAAGAAATCTCTGAAGAAATCAGTTGTAAGTTAAATATAGTGAGAAAAATTCTTTATAAACTATATGATATGCGCTTAGCAAGTTATAAGAGAGATAAAGATAAAGAAACTCAATGGTATACTTATGATTGGAAATTTAGTGAAAATGAGTATAAGAAATTAGAATTTAATTTAGCAAGTTCAGAACTTAAGAGATTAAATGCTGAATTGACATATGAAGAAAACAATATGTTCTTTGTTTGCCCATTTGGCCATTACCGTCTTGACTTTGAGGATGCTTCAACTGTTGAATTCTTATGTCCAGAATGTGATGTTGACTTAGAATTCGAAGACAATCAGGAAAAAATAGATAAGAAAAAAGAAGAAATTAAAGTTCTTGAAGATATAATTTCCAGTTAATCTCTTTATTTCTATCTTTTTTATTTTTTATTTTTATATATGATTCATAACTTTTTTTTTAAATCATTTTTATCATTATATAATTTATAACTTTTTTTTAAAATCAATTTAATCTTTATATAATTCATAACTTTTTTTTTAAAATCAATTTAATCATTTATTCTATTTTTCTAATTAAAACTGCAGGTGTATGAATAATAGAATCTAATGATTTAAGACTAATTTCATTAGTATCAGAATTTAAAACCTTTTTCACACTATAAATAGTTTCCATTGCTGTAGATAATGATTTTTGATAATCTTCTGCAATATTTGCTATCTTAATAGCTTCATCAACATCTATTTCTCTTGAACAAGCAAGGGGAGTTGATCCTAAATTTTCAGATAACTGGCCTAATGTGTATCCAAAAACACCTTTATTTGCTTCAATACCTGGAATAGCTATTGGAAGACCTGTGAAATATTTATTTCCTTTCTTATATGTCGCATCGGTATCTATAATTAAAGTGATTATTGTATTTTCTGTTTTATTTTTTATATTTTCTGTAATTTCCTTAGCTACTTTTTCAGGATTCTCTGGAAGTAAAGATACATATGTTCCTGGTGCATTACTTAAATCGATTCCAGCTTCTGAAGCAGGTTTTAATGCATGTTTCCAACCATATAAATCTAAAACAAGCTCTTTATGTCTTTCAGATTCTTCTTCAGGAAGTTTTCTTAAATTTTTAATAGTTCTTTCTTTTATTCCAAGAATAGGTCCTAAAATGTATCCCCAGAAGTATTTACTCCAATATTTAGCTAAAAATTTAGCTTTATAAGATGCTGTATAATTAGCTTCATCAACTAACCTTCCTTGAGATACAGAAATAGGTGTTTCTGCAATAACTAAATAATCATTTTCTTCAGATAATTTAGAAATCTCCTCTATCATAAAATTTATACTTTCATTAGGTTTTATATAATGTGTTTCAATCGGAATAACTTGATATCCTTTAATTTCAACATATTTATATCTTTGCCCTTCTTTAGTTTCTGATTCTCTATAATTTGGATTAGTTGTCATAGTATCTTAAATTGTTCTTTAATAAAAAGTAGATAAAAAATAAATCAAAGGTAAATGAATAGTTACCATTAATAAATAATAAATAATTATCATTAATAAATAAAATAATTTTATATTAGTAAATATATAACTATTATCGTATATATTTATATAACAAAATTAGAGTTTTTATAGGTATTATCGTATATATTTATAGAGTTTTTATAGGTATTATCGTATATATTTATATAACAAAATTAGAGTTTTTATAGGGGAATTATTATGGAAAAATCAATTACTTATTTTGAAAAACCAGGTCCTATTAATACTGATGCTATTATAGGACTTGTAAAGGAAAGATTGAGAGAATCAGATATTAAATATGTAGCAGTTGCCTCTTCTACTGGTGTGAGTGCTTTAAAACTCAATCAGGCATTAAAAGATTTAGATATAACTATTGTAAACTGTTCTCATCATGCAGGCTTTAAAGAAGTAAATAAAACAAGAATATCAGCTGAAACTAGAGCTCAACTTGAAGATGAAGGAATAGTCACTTTTATAGGGTCTCATGCTTTAAGTGGTGTTGGTAAAAGTATTTCTAAAAAATTTGGAGGGATTACTCCTGTAGAAATCATTGCTTCAACTTATAGAACAATTTCTCAAGGTTTTAAAGTATGTGCTGAGATTACTATTATGCTTGCTGATGCAGGATTAATTCCTGTTGGTGAAGAGGTAGTAGCTATTGGTGGAACTGGTAGTGGATTAGATACTGCTGTTGTTATGACTGCAGCTAATATGACTAATGCCTTTGATATGAAATTCCATGAAATCATAGCTATGCCAAGACCTTAAATTTTTGATTTTATTTTAAAAATTTTTTTATTTTTTTAGGATACCATTTTTATTTTTTAGATTTATTTTTTTAGAATTATCAATTAGTATTTATAGAAATTAAGGTTCTAGAAATTAAGATTTTTAAAACCACTGGAATCTATTATTTTTTCTTATTATTTTTAAATTTAATTGAAAATAGTTATATACTTTAAAATTTATAATATGAATACAAATTTATAATATTATTTTAAAAATTTTTAATTTTTTAAAACAGTTTAATAGAATTTTATTGTTATGTTTCTCAAATATCAAACAGTTTTTTGTATTATAAACTAGTTTTTTATCCTATATTTATTTTATTTTTTTTATGAATTTTTCCATTTACATTTAAATATTACTTTTAACATAATTAATAAATAATTTATACTTATTATAAATAATTTCAAATAATCAATAATTGTGGGGTTTACTCGTGAAATTTATAGATGAAGCAATTAAAGGGTCAGAAGAAACTATTGAAAATTCTGTTCCTAAAAATTCAAATGATAATTTAGACGAAGAATTATTAAAAATCATTGAAGGAAGTCGTGCTGACATTATTGTAGTTGGTTCTGGTGGAGCTGGAAATAATACTATTTCAAGATTAAATGAAATTGGTATTGAAGGTGCAAAAACTATTACTGTAAATACTGATGCTCAAGATTTATTCTACAGCAGTGCTGATAAAAAATTACTTTTAGGTAGACAAACTTGTGGTGGTCTCGGTGCTGGTGGAGAACCTACCGTAGGTGAAGAATCTGCTGAAGAAAGTGAAGAAGATATTAGAGAAGAATTAGAAGGAGCTGACATGGTCTTTGTTACCTGCGGTCTTGGTGGTGGAACCGGTACTGGTTCTGCTCCGATAATTTCTAAAGTAGCTAAAAAATCTGGTGCTTTAACTGTTGCTGTAGCTACCATGCCATTCTCTGCTGAAGGTGTAAAAAGAAGAGAAAATGCAGAAATTGGTTTAGAAAAACTTCAAGAAAATGCAGATACTGTAATTGTTATTCCTAATGATAAGTTATTGGAAGTTGCTCCTAACCTTCCTATAAACAAAGCTTTCATGGTTTCAGATGAAATCTTAGGAAGAGCTGTTAAAGGAATCACTGAATTAATTACCAAACCAGGACTTATTAGTTTAGACTTTGCAGATATCAGTTCCATTATGAAAGGTTCTGGTATGGCTATGATTGGTATGGGAGAATCAGAATCTGGTGATAGAGCTATTGAATCTGTACATGAAGCATTAAGCAGTCCTTTATTAGACATTGATATTTCCAATGCTAAAGGTGCTTTAATTAACATTTCAGGTGGTTCTGACTTGACCTTAAATGAAGCTGAAAAAATCGTACAAATTGTCGGTGACAGATTAGATCCAGAAGCTAACATCATTTGGGGAGCTCAAATCGATGAAGAGTTACAAAATATGATAAGAACTACTATCGTTGTTTCTGGTGTAAAGTCTCAATATACTATAGAACCTGAAAATGATGAATTCGAAGAAATCGATTTCAATGAAGAATTTGAAGGTACTGCTTTAGCAAATAATGAAGATGCTCCTACAGACCCTTTAGATGAGTTCTTAGATGGCATATTTTAGTCAAGTTTTAGCCTAAGCTTATGGATTGGCCCATAAATATTGACTAAAATTTTTTTTTAAAAAACCATACACTTTAAAAAAATCGGCCAATTTTTTTTAAATTTCTTTAAGTTAATACTTAAAGATTTTTTTTATTTTAATTTATTCATATATTTGAAAAATTCTATTTTTACCAGTTTTTTATAAATTTATTAATTCTTTTATTTTTTAATATTTTTATGCAAAGATTTATTAATGTAATTAAATAAAACTTATTATATTATTATAAATTAAGATTAAAATTAAGTCTTACTATTAAAGTAAATTTTATTAAAACTTTATATGATTAATAAATTAAAGGATTTTAATTAAAATTTATTAAAACTTTATATGATTAATAAATTAAAGGATTTTAATTAAAATTTATTAAATTAATTATTAACTTAACTTATCAACTTATCTTTTATATATGTAGGGATTTTCAATGAATATTAAAGAAACTACTAATGATTTTATAAAACAAAGTAAAAGAGTTTTAAAAGTAGCTAAAAAACCAGATCGTGAAGAATTTTTTGATTTTTCTAAAGTTACTGCAATAGGTATTGCTATTATTGGAGTAATTGGCTTTGTCATGGTTTTAATTGGTCAATTATTAGGTTTATAATTAATAAAAATATTAATTTAACTTATTATTTTTATTCAAATTTTTATAAGCATATATTTTAAAATATTTTTTTAAATATTTTTATTCAAATTTTTATAAGCATATATTTTAAAATATTTTTTTAAATATTTTTATTCAAATTTTTATAAGCATATATTTTAAAATATTTTTTAAATATTTTTATTCAAATTTTTAATTAATCTTTATAATAACTGATTAGGGTTATTAATTTTTTACTCTTTTTATTTTTTAAAATCCTAAATTTGAAACATTTATATATAAGATATTACATATATATTCTTATTATATGAATCTAATTTTATTTATTTTACTTTAACATTCATATCTTCTTACTTATAAAATAGATTCTATTCATTAAACTATCTATTTTAGTTTATTTTTAAAGAATTTTACGTTATAGGTTATTTTTTTGTCGATTAAAGAAGAATAATAAAATTTTACTTTATATAACTTTTAATTTAATCTATAAATTTATTAATGATTGATAAATATTAATTATATAGGTGAATTTAAATGGAAGATGCTAAAAATTCCATATTTGCTCTTAAAACATCAGCAGGTCAAGAAAGAAATGTTGCAAGACTTTTAGCGATGAAAGCGGACAAACCTGGAGTAGATATTAAATCAATCGTTGTGCCGGAATCATTAAAAGGTTATATTATAGTTGAATCTGCAACTAACCTTGATATGAAGAACCCTGATATGAAAGTTCGTCATTTAAGAGGTATTGTAGGTGCAAATAAAGATGGAACTATTGATCCAAGTAGTCAAATAACCTTAGAAGAAGTTAAAAAATTCTTAAAGCCACAACCAATTATATCTTCTATACAAAAAGGAAGTATTGTTGAACTTGTTTCAGGTCCTTTCAAAGGTGAAAAATCTAAAGTTGTTCGTTTAGATGAATCTCGTGAAGAAGTAGTTCTCGAGTTAATTGAAGCAGCAGTTCCAATTCCTGTTACTGTTAAAGCTGATCAAATTAGAATTATTAAAAAGGAGGCTGACTAATGGCTAAAGATACAGTTGAAGTTCTTCTCGAAGGTGGAACAGCTACTCCTGGACCACCATTAGGTCCTGCAATTGGGCCTTTCGGTGTTAATATGATGCAAGTAGTTGAAGAAATCAATAAAAAAAGTGCTGATTTCAAAGGTATGAAAGTACCTGTAATAATTACTATTGATAGTAATACTAAAGAATTTGAAATTGAAATTGGTACCCCTCCAACAACTGCACTTATTATGGATGAACTTGGAATTGAAAAAGGTGCTCATGAACCTGGTGCTGAAGTTGCAGCTGATTTATCTGTAGAACAAGCATTTAAAATCGGAAGAATGAAATTTGATTCTTTACTTGCAAATGATTACAAACATGCAACTAAGGAAGTAATGGGTACTTGTGTAAGTATGGGAATTACCGTTGATGGTAAAGATCCTAGAGATGCTCAAAAAGCAGTTGATGCTGGAGAGTATGATGATATTTTAGTAGAATAGATCAATAATATTGATTTATTTATTTTTATTCTATTGAATTGTATTATTTAATTACTTACTATATGTTTAAAATTTAAATATAAAACTAATTTATACTATATATTATTTATTTAAGTGATTAATTTGCATGATTGAATTAATTTAATCTCATAGCTTATTATGATAAATAGATAATATTTATTCACTTAAATGTAAGTGATATTATAATTGTATCATTTTACTTGTTCTAGGATGATATGATTGTAATTGATATATTGATGAGAATCTAAGGATTTTATAAATGCTTTTTAAAGATTTTATTTAATTTGAAGATTTCTCCTAAATAAAAAAATATCCAATGAACAAAAGTTCATGGAGGATTTATATGACACAAGAAATTATTGATGCGGTGAAGGAGGCAAAAGAACAAGCTAAGCCGAGAAACTTCACTCAATCCATTGATGTTATCATTAACCTCAAGGATTTAGATGTCAAAAAGCCAGAAAACAGATTTAGTGAAGAAGTAGCTCTTCCTAATGGACGTGGTAAGCCGATTAAAATAGGTGTTATCGCTGATGGGGAACTAGCTCTTGGAGCTAAAAATGCTGGTGTCGATGTTGTGATTTCCAAAGAAGATTTACAAGAATTTGGTAAAGACAGAAAAGCTGCTAAAAAGGTAGTAAATTCTGTTGATTCATTTATAGCTCAAGCTGATATTATGCCACTTGTAGGTAGATTCTTAGGTCCTATACTTGGGCCTCGTAATAAAATGCCTAAGCCAGTGCCAGCTAGTGCTAGAATTGAACCATTACTTGAAAGAATAGAAGCTACTATTAAAGTAGGTGTAAAACAACAACCTTCTATCCAAATTTTAGTTGGAACTCAAGACATGGAAGACGAGAAGTTAGCTGAAAACATTGAAGCTGTTCTTGCAGTTTTAGACCGCAATTTAGAAAAAGGAAGAAACCAAATAAAGTCCATGTATATTAAAGCGACTATGGGTTCAGTAGTGAGGGTGATTTAAGATGGCTCACGTTGCTGAATGGAAAAAAGAGGAAGTTAATGAACTTAAAGGTTTAATTGATTCTGCAGAAGTTGTAGGTATTGTAAACTTATTAAACATTCCTGCTAGACAATTGCAAGAAATGAGAAAAACTCTTGCAGGTAAGGCAACTATCAGATTATCTAAAATTAACCTTATGAAATTAGCTTTAAAAGATTGTGATAATGAGAAAGCTAAGATAACTGAGCTTTCAGATTATATGGAAGGTCAACCTGCACTTGTTTGCACTGACATGAATCCTTTCAGATTGTATAAAATATTGGAAGATAGTAAAACCTCTGCTCCTGCTAAAGCGGGATCAATTGCTTCTGATGATATTGTTATACCTGCTGGAGATACTGGTTTCCCACCAGGTCCTTTCCTCGGTGACTTACAGCAAATAGGTGTACCTGCTAAAATCGACAAAGGTAAAATTGTAGTTTCTAAAGATACTGTTGTTGTAGAAGCTGGAGAAGAAGTTTCTAAACAAGTAGCTTCTGCTTTAACCAGAATGGATATCAAACCTATGGAAGTAGGTATGGATCTTAAAGCTGTATATGAAGACGGTTCTATATTTAAAGCAGATTTATTAGCTATTGATGAAGAAGAAACTCTTGCAGATATTCAAACTGCATTTACTAAAGCATTTAATTTATCTGTATACAGTACTTTCCCAACTAGCGAAACTATCTCAACTATTATATCTACTGCTCATACTAAAGCATACAATGTTGCTATTGAAGCAGCTATTCCTACTGATAAAACCTCTGATGTATTAATTGCACTTGTAAATTCTAAGATGTTAGCTTTAGCTAGTGAATTATCTTCTGATGCTATTGATGATGAAATTGCTAATAAATTAGCAAATGCCACAGTTGCTGAGGCTCCTGTCGTTGAAGAAGCTGAAGAAGAAGAGGAAATTGAAGAGGAAGAAGAAGATAAAGGTGAAGAAACTGCAGCACTTGGATTAGGTGCCTTATTCGGTTAGATAAAATTTAAACTTTATACTTTTTATTATTTTAAAAACACCTGTGTTTTATAATGAAAACACAGTAAATTCAATATAAAAAACTTATATGTATTGGATTTTTAAAAGAAAATAATTTATCATAAGAAAAAACGGTGATAACATGGAATATATATATGCGGCAATGATTTTGCACACTACAGAACAAGATATTAATGAAGAAAATGTAACTAAAATCTTAGAAGCAGCTGGCGCTGATGTAAATGAATCTAGAGTTAAAGCTTTAATCGCAGCATTAGAAGATGTTGATATTGAAGAAGCTATGGAAACAACTGCTATGGCAGCAGCTCCTGCAGCAGCAGCTCCTGCAGACACTGTAGCAACTCCTGCAGATTCTGGAGCAGATGAAGAGGAAGAAGAAGAAAACGAAGAAGAAGCAGCTGCAGCAGCAACCGCTGGTTTAGGTGCTTTATTCGGATAGATTCTCTCTATCCTTCATTTTCTTTTTTTTTAAAAATTTTAGTAATGCTTTTTTTATTATTTTTATTATTATACTTATTTTTTAGCTTTTAGTTTTTCTATTCTTATTTTACTATTTTTTTATCATTAACTTTTAAAATATTTTCATATTTTTAAACTTTTAGTTTTTCTATTTTTATTTTACTATTTTTTTATCATTAACTTTTAAAATATTTTTAATTTTTTTTGTGTTTTTTGTGTTATTATTTAAGTTAATTTTATATAAAATCAATTTAATAATATATATTATATAATTAATACTGAGTTGTAATTATGAGATTAAATTATAAAAAAATAAGTATTATGTTTTCCTTATTATTTATTTTATTAATTTCTTTGGCTATGGTTTCAGCTGAAGAAATCTCTTCAGATTCAGCTGATTTAAATTCGTTAGATGATTCTGATGGTATAAATGAGGGAAATGATAATAATTTAAATTTAGAATATACAGAAAGCGATTCTGAAGAGTATATTGATTCTGATTCTGAACTAAGTCATTCTGAAAGCTCTTCTGATGATTATGCTAATGAAGAAAGTGATGATATTATTTCATCTTCCAGTGAATCAGAACTTAATGAAGCAGTCCCCTATAACTCTGGTTCTAATGCTCTTGAAGGTAGCAATATTAATGATTCATCTTTTGATGGTTCCACAACTGTTCTTACAAGAAATATTTTAGGTAAAATGGGCAAAAAAGTTATTCTTGTAGCTAATGTCTATGATGCTTATGGTTTAAGAGTTAATGGCGGTACAGTAACATTTACTGTAAAGGGTAAAAATTATAGGGTGAATGTTAAAAATGGAATAGCATTAAAAGTTATCACATCCCCATTTGTAGGAATTCATAAGGTCAAAGTAAAATATGATGGTGTTGGTGCTTACAAATCTAGCAGTTCTAGTTTTATATTGCTTTCTGATTTAAGAATTAAATATCTTTATTATAAAACTTTAGCTGTTAAAAAAGGGGCTAAAAAATATTATAAAATGTCTTTAACCAATTATTATACTAACAAACCTTTAAAAAAGTTTAAAATGAAATTTAAAGTTAAAATCAATAAGAAAAATTGGAAGACTTATACTTTAAAATCTAACTCTAAAGGTATAATCAAATGGTCTACTAAAAAATTATCTGTTGGAACTCATATTGTAAAGATCTCTTCCCCATATAAACTTTTCAAATTTAATTTAAAAGGAAAAATAGTGGTTTTTAGAAGATGATTTCTATTAAAATTTAATTTTTAATTAATCCTTTTTTCTTTTATTTTCTATTTTTTTAGCTACTTTTATTTTTTTAGCTGTTTTTAATTTTTTTATTATTTCGCTTCACTTTAACTATTTAATTATTTTCATTTTAATTTTATTATTTAATTATTTTCATTTCACTTTCACTATTTAATTATTTTTCAATATATATCTTTATTATTAATAAATTATTATTTAGTAAATAGGGAGGTGTAATTGTGGTATTTTGTTCTAATTGTAGTGCAGAAAATAATGATTCTGCAAAGTTTTGTAAAGAATGTGGCAATCCATTAAATACTAGCGGTTCAATTAAAAACAATTATATTACTACTGGAAATGCTCCATCTGCTGGAATAAATGATAATTCAAATTTAAACAATTCAAATAAGTCTATTAACTCTGATAGTTCAAAATCAATCAATAAAAATTTAATTATTATCTGTTTGACAATTGTTATTTGTGCAATTTTAATTGCAGGTGCTTTAACATTGTTTTCAAATGATGATAACTCTAATGGTGATTCTAATCTTCTTTCAGATTCAGCATCATTAAATGCCACTGGTTCTGCTGATAATTCTCTAAATAATCTAAATGACTCTAGAAGCACTGATTCCAATCCAGTTGAAACAAGTACTCAAACCACTCATTCTAGTTCTCCACGAATCTTAAGTGGTAGCTTCTCAACAGGAAGTTCATCATCAGATAAAACTTATTGTAATCTTTATCTGGGATCTGAACATGGTGGTAAAAAGGTTAAAATCAGTGTATTATACAGCAATAATGGCCATGCATTAAATCAAGGTAAAATTGTAAGTAAAACGGTCAATAGTGATGGATATGTTAAACTAGCAAGTGCAAGTGCATTTGATTACTATCCAGATGATGCATATATTACTTTATATGATAGTGATGGAAACATTCTTGATAGAAAAGAAGTTTATTTATATGAAGATAGCGGAATACAAAGATTTTAAAAAGAATTAATATTAATTGGGGGTATATGGTAGAAATGCCATTAATATTATGGTGGAAATGCAATCCAATTTAGCATTTTAAGTTAAGATATCCTATATTTTTCAATTATCAAATCTTTACTTTTTATATCTATTTTATATTTCTGTCTTGCTTTTTAATAATTTAATTAATTTTTTAATTTTATTTCTATTTTTATACAAACTATTTAATAGATTAAAATACATATATATTTTTATTATGAAATAAATATTTCAACTATTTATTCTACTAATACTTATTACTTAAAATAAACTTTAAAAAAATATTTTTAAAAAAACAATTAAAGCAAAAATATTTTAAAAAAACAATTAAAACTGATTATTATGCTTAAAATATTTGAAGATTTAGGATATAAAAAACAAAGATGTGAAAAATGTGGTAATGAGTTTTACTCTCAAATAGATAGGGATACTTGTGGAGATGCTCCCTGTGATGAATATGGATTTATTGGAAATCCAGCAACTGATAAGCCATATGATCTATATGAAATTCAAGAAACTTTTAGAACTTTCTTAGAAAAAGAAGGTCACGAACATATATCTCGCTATCCAACTTTAGCTAAAAGGTGGAGGGATGATGTATTTTTGGTTGGCGCTTCAATATTTTGTTTCCAACCATGGGTAACCTCTGGTTTAGTGGAACCTCCAGCTAATCCTCTTGAAGTTGAACAGCCCTCTATCCGTTTAAACGATGTAGATAATGTAGGAAGGACTGGTAGGCATATGACTTGCTTTACTATGGGTTCCCACACTGTAATCAATAAGCCAGATAACTTTATCTATTGGGAAGATGAAACAATCCGCCTTTGTCATGAGTTCTTTAAATCAATTGGAATTGATAGTGAAGAAATTAGCTTTATTAAATCATGGTGGAAAGGTGGAGGTAATGAAGGGCCATGTTATGAAGTGTGTTGCCGTGGTGTAGAGCTTGCTACACTTGTTTTCATGCAATACAAAACCCTTGAAAATGGAGAGAAAGAAGAAATTCCAATTAAGGTAGTGGATACTGGTTATGGCCTTGAAAGAATTGCTTGGATTTCTCAAGGTACTCCAACTGCATATGATGCTTGCTTTGCTCCTGTTGTAGATAAACTTAAGGAAATTACTAATGTTGAAGTTAATGAAGAAATATTGGCTTGCAATGCAGAAATCGCAGGTATGATGGATATTGAAGATATTGGTGATATTAGAGAGCTCCGCCAACAGGTAGCAGATAGCTTGGATATTTCCCTTGATGAGTACTTGAAAAATGCAGAGCCAATGGAAGCTATTTATATCATTGCAGATCATACAAGATGTTTAGCATTTATGTTAGCTGATGGTATTATCCCATCTAATGTAAAGGAAGGTTATCTTGCAAGGCTTGTTCTAAGAAGAACAATTCGTTTTATGAAAGAATTAAATATGAAAGAGTCATTATCTGATATAATGGAAATTCAACTGGACTTCTTAAGAGAGTTCTATCCTGAAATTGAAGCATCTCAAAATCATATTATGAATATTATCAATCTTGAAGAAGAGAGATATGCAAAAACAATTGAAAAAGGTAAAAAAACTGTTAAAAGAACAATTAAACGCCTTATAAAAGAAGGAAAATCTTCAATGCCTTTAGAGACTTTAATAGATTTATACGACACTCAAGGTATGCCTCCTGAAACTGTTGAAGAAATGGCAAGTGGAGATAAAGACTTTGAAGTTAATGTTCCAGACAATTTCTTTACAATTGTAGCAGATATCCATGAGGAAGATAAGATTGCTAAGAAAGAAGTATTTGAATTAGATGTTCCAGAAACAGAACTTGACTTCTATAAAGATATTTATCAAAAGGAATCTGATGGAAAAATTATTGAAGTTCTTGAAAAAGGAGATACAGTTAATATAATTCTTGATAGGACAATTTTCTATCCTGAAGGAGGAGGCCAACCCTCTGATATAGGTATCATTTCTATTGATGGTAAAATTTATGAAGTTCTTTATGCTGAAAAATTAGACAAGATTGTACTGCATCAAATAGCTATTCCTAAAGATAAAGATAAAGAAAGTTTAGTTAAAGCTCTTAAGGAATCCATTGGAACTGAAGTACATATGGCTATTAATTGGAATAGGAGAATTACTTTAGCAAGACATCACACAGGAACTCATTTAGTTATTGCAGCTGCTAGAAAAGTTTTAGGGCAATACATTTGGCAGGCAGGTGCACAAAAAGGCCTTAGCCGTTCACGTATAGACCTATCTCATTACAAACGTATCACACAGGAAGAATTAAATGAAATAGAAAAATTAGCTAATGAGTATGTAATGATGAATATTGCTTTAGATATTGATTGGCTAAGTCGTGATGATGCAGAGAGAGAATATGGATTTACCTTATACCAGGGAGGTGTAGTTCCGGGGTCACGAATTAGAGTTGTAAAGATTCCAGGAATTGATGTACAGGCTTGTGCAGGTACTCACCTTGATAGGACTGGTGAAGTTGGTCCAATTAAAATCAATAAAACTGAAAGGGTTCAAGATGGTGTAGAGAGAATTGACTTTTCTGCAGGTCTTGCAGCAATTGACTCTATTCAATATGATAAGGAAATTTTAAAAGAAAGTTCAGATATATTTAGCGTCACTAATGATCAGTTGCCTAAAACTTGTGATAGATTCTTTAGTGAATGGAAAGCTCAGAGAAACGAAATTAAAAAGTTACAAAAAGAAATAGCTAATTTAAAGGTTTCCAGTTTATCAGATAATGCAATTGAAATTAATGGCTTAAAAGTTTTAAAGGAAATCATTGATGGTGATATTAAAGAGCTTCAAAAAATAGCTATTGACTTTACTGACAATAATAAAGTAGATATTGTATTTATCGGTAATAATGATGGTAAAATCGTGGGAGCAGCTACTAAAGAATCTGGAGTTAAAGTAAATGATATTATAAAAGAAGCAGCAACAGTACTTGGAGGTGGAGGTGGAGGCCGTCCTAATTTAGCTCAAGGTGCAGGTCCAAATGCAGATAAAATGGCTGAAGCCTTAGATTTAGCTATTGATTTTTTAAGTAAAAATTAGTTCTTCAATTGTTTTTATAATTATTATTAATTTTTATTAATTATTATTAATTTTTATTAATTTTTATTAATTTTTATTAATTTTTATTAATTTTTATTAATTTTTATTAATTATTATTAATTTTTATTAATTATTATTAATTTTTATTAATTATTATTAATTTTTATTAATTTTTATTAATTATTATTAGATATTGTTAATTTTTATTTTATTTTATTTTATTTTATTTTTATTATGGAATATTTGGACAATTTATTATTTTTATTTTTATGAGGTATTTTATGAAACCTGATTTAATTATAGCTCGTTATGGTGAAGTAGGATTAAAAAGCAATCGAGTTAGAAAGAGATTTGAGAATCGTTTAAAAAATAATATTAAAGCATCGATTGATGCAGATGTAAATATTAATCAAGCAAGAATTTATATCTTTCCAAAAGATTTTGATGATGCGATAGAAAAACTAAAGAGAGTCTTTGGTATTGTATCTTATTCTCCAGCGGTTTCTGCTAAATCTACCTTCGATGATGTAGAAAGAGCTGTATCAGAATATGCAGATAAACTTCATGAAATGGGCCTTTTAGATGAAAATACTAAGTTTGCTATAAGCTGTAGGAGAGTAGGTAAGCATGAATTTTCATCTCAAGAAATGGCGGCTTTTGCAGGTGCAGTTGTAGTAGGTAAATATTCTTCTTCAGTTGATTTAACTAATCCAGAACTTACTATTTATCTTGAAGTAAGGGAAGAAGATACTTATATCTTTCATGAGAAAATAGAAGGTCCTGGAGGATTACCTCTTGGAACTCAAGGAAAAGTTGTATCTCTTCTTTCAAGCGGCATTGATTCTCCTGTTGCAACATATCTAATGATGAAACGAGGATGTCAAGTAATTGCACTTTACTGTGATAATCAACCTTATACCAGCTCTGATGCACTTAAAAACTTTGAAGATCTTGTTGATCAGCTAAACCTTTATGCAAGTGGAGCTCCAATTAAGAAAAGGGTTGTTAAATATGGAGACTACTTAAGTATGTGCAAATCTGAAGCTCCTGATAAGATGACCTGTATCTTATGTAAATCTGGAATGTATAAACTTGCAGGTAAACTAGCTCAAAAAATTCATGCTGATGCAGTTATTGATGGCAGTAGCTTAGGTCAGGTAGCTTCTCAAACCCTTCCAAATATACTTGCAACTCGTGAAGATTTGGATGTTCCAGTTTTATCCCCTTTAATTGGCCTTGATAAAGTGGAGATAAGCAAAATAGCTGAAAAGATAGGAACTTATGAAATCTCTAAAAGGGATGATGGTGGATGTAAGGCAGTTCCTAAATATCCTGAGACTAATGCAGACTTAGAATTGGTTAAAAAGGTAAAAAATGATATAGGTCAAGATGAAAAACTTAAAGAAGCTTTTGAAACTATTGAATATTAATTTAACTTACTTTAAATAATTATAACTTTTAATTTTTTATTCAAAGAGGTTTTTAATTTTTTTTATTTTATTTAGTGAGGCTTTTTTTTTATTCAGCGAGGTTTAAATATGAAATCTAAAATTGCAGGGATTGTTTTTATTTTAGGTAGTTTATACTACATGATAGCTGAAGCTATTAGCGTATTTGCTTTTAATGATACAGTTATTAATAGCTATCTTTTTCATACAATTTCTGAACTTGGGATTCCTGGATTAAATTCACCATTATTTTATTTAATGAATTCTGCATTCATTGCAGTCGGATTAACTTTACTATTTGCTAATTTCTATAAGTTTAAAAACTTCATTATTAAAGATAAAACTATTTTTTATATTCTAACACTGATAACTTCAATAGGAGTGATAATTGTAGCTTTAATACATGGAGGTAATCCTTTAACAGCAAGTTACCATAGTTTAGGTGCTGTAATGGCAATTCTTGGTGGAAATATATTGCTTATTCTTATTTCAAGAGTTATGGATAAATTTGAGACTTATCAAAAGATAAGTTTAATCTTAGGGATTATTGGTTTAATGGCATTTTTGGTGATGTTTTTCAATATGGGAAGTATTTACATGCCAATATTTGAAAGATTGTCTGTTTATACTTTGATTCTATGGAGTTTTATTAGCGGTGTTTGTTTATTAAAAAATAATTCAATTGAATAAATTTTTTTAATTTATCATTTTTAGTTTATTACTTTTAATTTATTATTTTCATTTATCATTTTTAATTCATTATTTTTTATTTATCAGTATTTATTTAGATTTTTTATTTTAAAGCATTGTACTCTTCCTTTAGAATATCTAAATAAATTTCATCGTATGTTTGATTATTTATTGGATATGCATTTCTTCTCTTTCCAATCACTTTAAATCCAATGCTTTTATACATTTCAATAGCTTTTTCATTAAATTCTATTGCATATAACATCATATTATTTAAATTCAGTATATTGAATGCAAATTCAAGAAGAAGTTTAGATGCTTCCTTTCCATATCCTTTTGATTGGTATTTTTCATCTATAAGAATCCCCATAGTTGATTTTCCATGAACATATGAGATATCATAAAGAATGCCGATTCCAATTGCTTCTTTTGTTTTCTTAGATACTATTACAAAAAAGAACTTGTCATCACTATCATTATAGTCATTGATATATGCTTCTTGCCTTTGAAGAGTCAAAGCATCATGGCTTTTTCCAAAGCTTAAATTTAATTTAGGGTCATTTAACCATTTAGTATAAAGTTCAAGATCTTCTTTAATGCTTAAACTTAAGTAAACATTCTCTCCTTCTACTTTTTTAATATATTTCATAATTAAACTCCTTCCTAAATTAATTTTCGCTGATTTTAATAATATTTTAATTATTATTAATTCTTTTAATAATTTTTATATAATGTTTTTAATCGAAACTCAAACATTTATCTTCTTTTAAAACAGCTATATATTTTGTTAAAAGATTGTCTGGCTGGTATTTCATTTTTGCATATCTTAATCCTTCAATACCTAGATCTTCTTCCCTATTAACATATTTATAATCGGACCATTCTCTTTTAATGAATTCCTGGTTTATAAAGTTATAAATACCTTCATAATCCCTATTTGCTCTTTCACAATGGATAAGTATTGTATCATCAGTAATAGCTTCTCCTGCTGAAACCCCTACTATTTCACCATCCACCCTTATAATACATCCAGTTATATTAAGTGCAAATAGATTATCAAACATTTCAGTCATAGCCATTAGCTCATCTTTATCATTATTTGAATCTTTTATAATGTTTAAGGTGAATTCCTTAGCTTCTTTGAGGTTTTCTTTTGTAATGTTTTCATAAGTATAATTGTAATTTTCTATAAACTTCTTAACCCATCTACGTTTAGTTCTAAATTTTTTACCTTTAAGCTCAATTAGTTTTGTAGTTGTGTAGATATAATCAAATGAATTTCTATCTTCTACAATTTCAAATTTTTCGATATTAACTTGCTTTTCCAGACATTCTTTCATTTCAGGTAAAACCGGCTTTATTAAAAGTTTATTATATTTATTTTCATTCTTATTTTCTTTATTTAATTTATCATCTTCATTATTTTCATTTAATTTTTCACTAAGAGCTATCTTTTCTAATATTTTCTCAATTAATTGTTCTTTGCAGTTCCCATAAGGGAAGTGATAAAATGTTTCTTTGGTATCTCTTGTTTTTCCTCTGATACAGAGACATCCATCTAGCTCTATATATTCATATTCGTAGGTATGCCTCCACATGAATAGGTTAGAAAAATTCTTTTCTGCATTATTGAACTTAGTTTTAAAGAAGTACTTGTTTATAATCTCCTTATCTTCAAGTTCTATTTTCTTAAATTCTATCATATTCCATCCCTTTTATTTTTAGTTTTATTTATAAATTTTTCATAAATTGAATTAATGGATGATTTAATAAGCCTTTCTTCTAAAGCCCTTAAATCATTTTAGTAGTTAAATGAGTTAATTATAACTCATGTTATAATTATTTGTATACTATTAAACAATTATATTTAATCTTATATATACTTTTTGTTAGAAAAATATTTTAATAAAATTATATTCATTAAAATCACCAGCTATTACCGGTGATAAATTGTTTTTTAATAATGATTTTCTTGACTTTCGGATGATTTAATAATTCTTTTAATCATTGTCTTAATCTTTAATTTATATATTAAAAAATACAAAGTCTTTTAATCATTGTCTTAATCCTTAATTTATATATTAAAAAATACAAAGTATATTTATGAATACAAACCGATTTGAAACATTTTTTGATGCAGTTTTAGCAATCATCATTACAGTTTTAGTTTTAAAATTAGCACAGCCTATTGCCCCTACATTTGAGGCTATTCTATTATTGAATACTAACTTTATTACATATGCTATCTGCTTTTTAGTTATTTTTATTCTTTGGTATGATAATCATAATTTATTTCAAGTGGTAGATGAGATAGATAATAAGGTATTAGTCATATATGCTATTCAAATATTTGCAATAACTCTCCTACCTTACTTTTCAACATGGGTGGTTTTAGATACAAATTCTGTTGTAGCAGAGACAATGTTTGGAATTGACTTTATTATAATATCTATTTCATACATCCTCTCTATATATGCCGTTTTTAGAGCAAATCCATATAACTGCGGCTTATGTGAGGCAAACTTTAGAAGTGTTTATAAGTATATTCCATTGTTAATTAGCATTTTGGGATTTTTAATTACTTATACTGTTTTCACTCCTGGAATCTATGTATGTGTTTTAGTTTCATCAGTATTTTGGCTTTTCTTTGCAAGACTTCAAAGGCCAGATAAAGGTACAACCGATAGGTTCGAGGCATTCGTTGATGCAATCATTGCCATTATAATTACAATACTTGTTATCGAGATTCCAATGCTAACAAATGGATCTTGGGAGGCATTTTTAGATATAAAATTAGATTTCATAGTTTATGCAGTAAGTTTCCTTGTATGCTTTAACTTCTGGAATTATGGTAATAATATTTTTCACATTGTAAATAAGGTAAATTCTAAAGTAATTTGGTCAACTGGGGTATCATTGTTTTTCTTATCATTGATTCCTTATTTAACCACCTTTGTTGGTTTAAATCCTAATTCATTTGTTCCTTGTTTTTTATATGGCCTGGATTTTATTGTTGTAGCTATCTTGTTAATCATCACTTCCAATGCCTTAAAAAGTTCGGATGAAGCGAATATTGCATTACAATTAACATTAGATAATAATAAACCCTTTATGGTAACAATAGTATTGGTATTAATCGGTATGGTCATTGGCTATTTTGCCTATCCATTAGCTATTGTTATTGCATGCTTAGCTTCAATAATTACATTGTGGATAATTTCTTATTCAACTAAAAACAGATAATTGATGTTTTTAAACTTAAAAATTGAAACAGAATATTTATTAACTTTATATTTAGACTTAAAAATTGAAACAAAATATTTATTAACTTTAAAAATAAAAATATCCTTAATTAAATTATGGAGGGAAAAATTATGGTAAATGCTATTATTGCAGCTATTTTATCTTTTATTATTCCAGGTTTAGGTCAAGCTGTAGCTGGTGATATTAAAAAAGGTATTATATTCTTTGTTGTTGCATTAGTTATTGGTTGTATAGCAGTATTTATATTCAGATCTTGGGTAGTAAATATTATACAATTTATTTATGCTATTTATGCTGCTTATGATGCTTATGGTATGGCTCAAGAATAAATAAAACTTTTAATTAATTTTTTTATTCTTTTCTTTTTTTTACATTCTTTCTATTTTTCTCTATTTTTTAAGATTTCTGGTCTTTTTTATCACCAATATTTATTAATAAACTATTTCTTAAATCATAATTATTATATATAATATAAATCAAAGATAATAATGTATATTAAATAACTTAAGAAAAAAATTTAAGTTTTTTAAAGTATTTAGCTTGATTAATAATTTTTATATTAGCTATTAATTCAAGTAATTAATTATTATAACAATTAGTTATTAATGATATAATTATTTTTTAATGGTTAATTGCTATGATAGTTAATTATTGTTATTATATTATGAATTAAAGCTAAATATATACTGCTATTTAACTAAAAGTATTATAGTTAATAGTGATTTATATTACTGAGGTGTTTTAAGTGAAAACTACTGTTAGCGTAATCAAAGCGGATATCGGAAGTGTTTCTGGACACTGTGTATCTCATCCAGCATTAATGGAAAAATGTGATGAAGTATTGGCAGGTGCTTTAGAAACTGGAATTCTTGAAGATTATTATATAACTCGTTGTGGGGATGACATTGATTTAATCATGACTCACAGAAACGGCGAACTAAACGAAGAGGTTCACAGAACTGCATATGATGCTTTCATTCAAGCAACTGAAATTGCAAGGGATTTAAAATTATATGGTGCAGGTCAAGACTTATTATCTGACACTTTCTCTGGAAATGTTAAGGGTATGGGTCCAGGTTGTGCAGAAATGGAGTTTAAGGAAAGGCCAAGTGACCCTGTAATTGTCTACTGTATGGATAAAACCGAACCAGGCGCATTTAACTTACCGATCTTTAAAATCTTTGCAGATCCATTTAACACTGCAGGGCTTGTAATCGATCCAAGCTTACATGAAGGATTCAGCTTTGAAGTTTTTGATGTAATGGAACACAAAAAAGTTGTTTTAGATTGTCCTGAAGAAATGTATGATTTACTTGCATTGATTGGTTCAACTGGCAGATATGTAATTAAAAGAGTATTTAAGAAAAACGGTGAAATTGCAGCTGCAGTAAGTACTGATAAGTTAAATCTATTAGCTGGTGAATATGTAGGTAAAGATGATCCGGTAGCTATTGTAAGGGCTCAATCTGGTTTTCCAGCTAATGGTGAATGTGTAGAACCATTTGCATTCCCACACATGGTAAGTGGATGGATGAGAGGTTCCCACAATGGTCCTATGATGCCAACTAGTCAGGAAGAAGCTAATCCAATCAGATTTGATGGACCTCCTAGAGTTGTTGGTTTAGGTTTCCAAGTTACAGATGCTAAATTAGTTGGCCCTGTAGACTTATTTGATGATCCTGCATTTGATGAAACTAGAAGACAATCTGCAAACCTTGCTTCTTACATCAGAAGACATGGTCCATTTGAACCACACAGATTACCATCTGAGGAAATGGAATACACTTCATTACCTGGTGTAATGGAAAAACTAGAACCTAGATTTGAAGACATGGATGAAGAATAGTTCATCAACATGTATGGTGAATAGTTCATTGGCATGGATGGTGAATAGTTCATTGGCATGGATGGTGAATAGTTCATCAATATGGATGGTGAATAGTTCATCTATTCTTTTTCTTTTTTTATTTATTTATTTATTTTTCATTGGTTTATATATTCAAACAAATCTTTACTTATTTTTTTCTAAAACCATAGCTACTTCATAGATTTCTTTTCCAGAAAAATCTATATTTTTTAAATCACGATAATACCTAAATCCTAATTTCTCTAAAACTCTTTTGGATTGGTGATTGTCATATCTAAAACCAGCATAAATTTTATTTATATTTAAATCTTCAAAGGCATGTTTTATTAATCTATTTGAGGCTTCTACAGCTAATCCTTGACCCCAATATTCTTCTCCAATCCAATAACCTAATTCAGCACCTTCGCCTTCCCAATGATGATTAGTATCAGGATAAAACAATAATCCTATACTGCCTATTGCTTTGTTATTTATTGTAATTGCATAGGTTTCTTTTTTAGAAAGAACAGTTTTTATAATTTCTAAACTGTCTTCAACACTTTTATGTACTGGCCAACCGGCTATAGGTCCAATTTTAGGATTTTTTGCAAAATGATATAAAGATTCTGCATCACTTTCTATCCATGGTCTTAGAATTAGTCTTTTTGTTTTTAAAATCATATTTAAAAGTTTATTTAATTAATTATTTAAATATGGGGTTTAATCTTTAATGGATGATTTTTTCATAGTTTTGTTTTTATATTTAAAAATAGTTAAATGGACTTTTTTTATATTAATTAAGTAAGCAAATTATTAAATATAAAATAAGTAGCTTAAAAGATTAAACTAATTGATATTAAAAGGTAAAATAAGTGAAATATTAAAAAAGATTAAAAATAAAAAAGAAAGTAAAAAAGTAAAAAAAGTTTAAAACTAGATTGCACCAAGTGCTTCTAGCTCTTCAATAATAATGTCGTGAGAAATTTTAGTCATAATCTCTTTTATTAATACCTTCTCACTACCTTTATAATCCCAACCATTTTTCTCTAAGATATTAGTTAATTGTTCTTTAGAAAGATCTTCTAAAATAATTCTAATTTCAGTTACATCAATATCTGCCATAATAGCCATCTCCCATTTTTAATTGGATTTTACTTTTTAAAATTTTAAAAATTGTTCCCAATCACTTGAATAAATTATTTATCTATGAAAGTATTTAAATTTTTAGTTTTTATCTTATTAAATAGTTTGTATACATATGAACATCTTTAACTACTTTTTTAAAATCTTAGCTCAAAGTTATATGAAGATCTTTTGATATTTTTTAAAATCTTTAGTTCAAAACTTATCAAGTTTTCATTTATTCCAATTGATGGATATCTTGGATATGAACTTTGATTATTTTATATGATTCATCATTTAGCTATCATTTAATTAATCAAACTTTTAATTAAATTAATCCATGAATCATTCTTAGTGCATCCAGTAAGCCGTGGCTATATTCAATGCAACCAAAGGCAGTTCTTAGATCTTTTTTCTCTAGGTAATATTTTGAATCATTCCAATAATCAATTGCCCTATCATAAACTTCTTTCTCTTTAGCTTCAAACTTAATCTCTTCAACTTCTTTTAAATTTCTCTCAAGTTTTCTAATATCAATTCTGATTTTCTCTTCACTTTCTAAGTCTTTCATCTTATTCCTCGAACAATTTTAGTTATAATCTTCTTCTTTGAACTGCTTGACTATTTAATGATTTGAATACATGTAAAACTCTTTGAGCTACTGTAAAATATGAAAGAATCACAAGTATGTATATACAGTATGTAAATATAATATTTGAATTAAATATTGATGCAATTACTGCAGCTAATATGAGGATTATCAATCTAACTGCACGTTCAGCTATTCCTATATTACATTCTATCCCTTGAGACTCTGCCCTTGCTCTTACATAACTAACTGTAATTGATGAGTGAATAGCTAAAATACCAACAAACCAATGGCAGTATCCTCCGAATATGATTCCTATGAAAATAATTGCATCTGCAAAACGATCCATTGTGGAATCTAGAAATGCACCAAATGGGCTTGCTCTATTGTGATATCTTGCTACAGCTCCATCAACAACATCTAAAAATCCGCTCAACAATATAAATAAAGCTCCAACAAGCAAGTCTCCTCCTGCAAAGAAATATGCAGATATTATTGCAATAAAAGGAGAGATAATTGTAAAAATATTTGGATTCATATTCAATCGACTAGCTAAAGGTTCTAAAATTTTTGTAAGTAAAGGTCGTAAATTATTAAGCATAATTTTAATTATATTGATTTACTAATATATAGTTAATTAGGTTTTAACTAAATTTTAAAATTTTATTGATTTATTGATGTATAGTTAATTAGGTTTTAACTAAATTTTAAGATTTCAGTTGTTTTATAATAGTTGATTAGGTTTTAACTAAATTTTAAGATTTCAGTTGTTTTATAATAGTTGATTAGGTTTTAATTAAATTTTAAGATTTCAGCTGTTTTATGGTAATTTTTTTAATGGTGAATTTAATGAAAATATTTAAAATGAGTCCTGAAAATCCAGATATAGACTTAATAAATGAAGCTATTGATATAATGGCTAATGGAGGAATCATTCTTTATCCTACAGATACAGTTTATGGATTAGGTGCTGATATTTTCAATGATGATGCAGTTAAAAGGATTTATACAATTAAAAAAAGAGACCCATCAAAACCATTATCTGTTTTAGTTCAAGATAGGTCAAGTATGGAACTGATTGCTGATTTAGATAAAAATTCAGCTGAAATTATTAATAAATGCTTACCTGGTCCATTTACTTTTATTTTAAATAAAAAAGAAATTGTATCTCCTTATGTTAGTCCAAGCTCTAAGGTGGGAGTGAGAGTTCCAGATTATAAAATAGCTAGATTACTTGCAAGCTTGTTTCCAATTACAACTACAAGTGCAAATTTAACTAATGAGAAGACTTTATCAAATCCACAAGATATCTTAAAACAGATTGGGGATGTTGTAGATTTAGTTATCGATGTTGGATCTTTAGAGGGAAATGAACCATCAACTGTTATTGATTTAACATATCCAAAACCATCTTTAGTTAGAAATGGATTTATTTCAGATAAAATTAAATCAATAAAAGAGGATGTCGAGAATCTTAAACTTTAATATTTCTATTTAATATGATAATTTTAATTATTATTGAAATATTATATAATTGTTGAAATTATTTATAGATACTTAAAAAATCTTTTTTTAATATTTTTTAATAGTCATTTAAGTTTTTTAATTTAAACTAATATTCTATTTTGCCTATAATTTAGCTTCGACATTTTAATATTGATTTTAATTTATTATTTAAAAGCTCATAAAAAATTAACTTTAAATAGCTTTAATTAAATAGTATTTATAGATATAAAAAATAATAGTTATTTAATGGGCTTATTATAATTATCATAATTTATTAAAAAATCTATGTAGGGAAAGATATGAAAATATTATCCAATATGCAAAATCAAGAAAAGATATCTACTAATTCTCCTTTAGATGAATTATTAGATGGGGGAATTGATAAAAGAACTATTACACAAATTTATGGTCCTCCGGGTGTAGGTAAAACCAATATTTGTTTAAATATAGCTATTGGTGTTGCTAAAAGAGGAAAAAAAGTAGTTTACATTGATACTGAAGGTGGAATATCAGTTGATAGAATAAGGCAAATATCTGGTGAAGACTTTGATGCTGTTGCAAAAAATATAATAGTGTTTGAACCAACTTCATTTAAAGAGCAAGAAGAGGACTTATCTTTAATTGAATCATGGATATCTTCTAATAGTGCAGATGTAGAATTGATCATACTTGATTCGGCAGTTGCACTATTTAGGGTTGAAGAAGATAAATCCAAATCTCACTTTTTGGGAAAGCAAATGCAAATACTTTCAACACTTGCTATAACTTATGATTTGGCTGTTTTAGTAACAAATCAAATATACGCTTCATTTGATGAAGAAAGTGAGGAAGATTTCAGTCCTGTTGGTGGAACTATCATTCAATATAGAAGTAAGATTATCATTGAATTAAAGCGTGAGGAAGGAACTAATCAAAGAATAGCTCTTTTAAAAAGACATAAATCAAAAAGGGAGGGTTTAGCTGTTCATTTCTTAATTACCAATAATGGAATTGAATGATTAACAATTTTCTTAACTTTTTTTATTTGATCCTTTTTGATTCTTTTTATTTTGCTCATTTTTATTTATTCCTTTTTATTTTGCTCATTTTTATTACTTTTTTTATTTTTCTTAATAATTTCCTTTAATCTGCCTAATTTTTATAAATAATTTTATATGTAACTTTTAATAGATAATATAATGTTATATGTTCTTTTGAAAACATAATCAGTTTAATTATATTAAAAACTTGGTTACTTAACTAAATAAATGATATTGTTAAATTATTTTTAAATTTTTTTAATTATTGAAATATAGGATTTGTGATAGGATGATCCAAAAGAAAAAGTATGCAAAAGCAGCTAAAATTATTCCAGATGGCTATGAATCTGCAAACCATTTTTTTGAAGCTGTTTTTGGTGATAAAGAAATGATTTGGATGGGTCAAAATACAAATGAATTACATATTGGTCACAATGAAGATGTTCATAAAGCGATGATTGAATGTATTGAAAGTGATGAATACTGTAAGTACCCACCTCCAGAAGGATTTACAGAACTGCAATCTCTGATTTTAAAGGATTTAGAATTAGAAGATTTAAGTATATATATTAATGCAGGTGCAACTGAATCATTATACCTTGCCATGAATGCTGTTTTATCTAAAGGAGATAATGTAATAACTCCAGATCCGGGATATCTTATTATTGATAATTTTGCAAGTAGATTTGCTTCTGAAGTAAGGGCAGTGAAAATTTATAGTGAAGAAAACAACTATAAATTAACTCCTAAACTTGTACGTGAAAACATGGATGAAAATACTAAAGTTATTCTTTTAATTGATCCATTAAACCCACTTGGAAGTTCTTACACTGAAGAAGAAATTAAGGAATTTGCAGAAATCGCTATAGAAAATGACTTATTCCTATTACATGATGTAACTTATAGGGACTTTGCTCAAAAGCATACTATTGCTGCTAAATATGCTCCAAATAATACTATAACCACTTATAGCTTCTCTAAAATATTTGGTATGGCAGGCTTAAGATTAGGTGCTGTTATATCCTCAAAAGAGTTTATTGATGTTGTAAAAAGCATTATTATAAATGATGTAGGTACCAGTATAGTTGCACAAGCTGCTGCATTAGCTGCTTTAAAATCTAAAGACCAATGGGCTGAAAGGGTTAAGGAAACTACATTTGAAAACCAAAAAATCATTAAAGAAGCGGTTGATAAATGTGAAGGTGTTTTCTTGCCAGTTTATCCATCAAGTGCAAACATGATGGTTATTGATTTATCTGGTGCAGGAATTGACCCTGAAGATATGTCTTCATACTTAATTGAGAAAAAGGTATTTACAAGGCAAGGCTCTTATACAAGTAATACTTTTGGAGACAGATATTTGAGGGTAAGCTATTCAATTGACCCTGAAAAGGTAAAAGTATTTGCTCGTGAATTTGTATTAGCTGTTGAAGCTTTAAGAACTAAATGATTTTATTATTTGGTTTATTTTTTCTTTTTTTTTTAATAGATTACTAGTTTATTGTTTTCAATTTTTTTCTATTTTTTTTTTTAATAGATTACTAGTTTATTGTTTTCAGATTTTTTCATAATTTTTATAACTTATTCCTATTTTTTATTTTAACTTTTTTAAGCTATTTTTTTATAATTTTCATGTAATTACATGAAATATAATTCACATATTATAAAACCTTTAAAAAGACTAAAATAGTTTTAAAAAAGTATAATGGCTTTTAGATTTAATCTAAAAACTTTTATACAATCTTCTCTTTCTAGTCTTTTAAGTAGTAATACTCACCTTGTTCTTTTTGTTCCCTATCAAGGTAAGAATCATATTTATTCACTCTTGGGCGTTTAGTTTCTTTATCTCTTCTAAATGTAATATCTAGATCTCCTAGGAATTGATTCATAGAAGTTCTTAAATCTGAGGGTTTAGAAGCGATACCATTTAATCCAGGTTCTCCACTAAATACCATGGCTCTATCTGAAATATAATCAATAAACACAATATCGTGATCTACAATTAAAGATGCGGCATTTCTACTTTCAACTATTTTTCTAATAACACGAGCTGCTATTAATCTTTGTTCCACATCTAAAAATGCAGTAGGTTCGTCGAAAAGATAAATGTCTGCATCTTTTGATAATGTAACAGCAAGTGCTAGCCTTTGAAGCTCCCCTCCGCTTAATTTTTTAATCTTTTTATCAAGTAAATTATCTAAGGCAAGTGGCTTAGCTATTTCACTATTAAAGATATTAGAGCCATAGTTAGGGGCATTTGCATATAAGAACTCTTGTGCAGTTCCATCAAAGTCAGATTCAATGTACTGTGGTTTGTATGCAATATCTACCTTTTCTATAATGTCTCCTTCACTTGCTTTTTCAACTCCGGCTAATATTTTAGCAAAGGTTGTTTTTCCAATACCATTTGAACCGAATGCTGTAACAATTTCATCATGATAGATTTTTCCTGCTTCTGCTTCTAATGTAAATCCATCATATTCCTTTCTAAGCTTGCTATATTCACTTAAAACTTCACCATCCTCTTCAGGTGTAGGTGGACGGATACTGAATTCAATGGCTTGCTTTCTAATTCTAACATTTTCTTCCTGTAAGAAGCCGTTAATGTATGCATTTATTCCTACTCTTACACCTTTATTACCAGATACCACACCGTATCCTCCAGGCTCACCATACAATAAATGAACATTATCGCTCATAGCATCTAAGGTAGCTAAGTCATGCTCAATTACAAGTACAGATTTACCTGCTTCAGCAAGAGAACGGATTACTTTTACAGCATTAAGTCTTTGGCGTACATCTAACCAAGATGTTGGTTCATCGAAGTAGTAGAAATCACCTTCACGAAGAACTGTAGCGGCAATAGCTACTCTTTGAAGTTCCCCACCACTTAAATTTTGCATATCTCTTTCAAGCACATTTTTTAAGTCAAGGTCATCTACTATTTCACCTAATTTAGCTCTTTCATCAACATTTGAAAGTAAGGTTTTTACATTACCCTTTATGACCTTTGAAAGTTGATCTACCATTTGTGGTTTATGGATGGTTTTTATTTCACCAGCTTCTAGTGATTTAAAGTAATTCTGCAATGTTGAGCCTTTATAGTAATCAATTACTTTATCCCAAGAAGCTTCTTCTTCATAGTTTCCTAAGTTCGGAATCAATTCTCCAGATAATATTCTCATAATGGTGGATTTACCAATACCATTCTGCCCAAGCAGACCTAAGACAGTTCCTTCTTTTAAGCTTGGCAGGCCAAATAATTCAAAACTGTTTTGCCCATATCTGTGAACCGGCTCATCAAGAGCTTCTGGTAAGTTAATAACACTAACTGCACCAAATGGGCATCTGTTGGTACAAATACCACATCCAGAACATAACTCTTCTGAGATAAGTGGCTTTTTAGTCTTTTCATCGATTACAATTGTATCTTCTTCCATACGCACACCAGGACAATAGTGCATACATACATAGTTACATTTTTTAGGCTGACACTTGTCCTTGTCTAAAATAGAAATTCTACTCATTTTATCTCCATATATTCTAATAATAATTGATAAGTTTTATTTTTCAATATAAAATTTTTTAATAATATAAAATTTTTTTAATATAAAATTTTTTAATAATATAAAATTTTTTAATAATATAAAATTTTTTTAATATAAAATTAAAATTTTTTAAATTAATTGTTAATAATTTATAATAGATATAATTTGTTTTTAATAGTTTATAATAATTTTGCATTATTTAATTTTTTATTTAATTTTATTGAAAAATCATTTCCCTAATCTTTTTTAATCACTTTAAAGTTAAATTTAAATAATTTTGAGTTTAATATATGATTAATTAACTAACTTTTTTTAATAATTAATTTATTAATTAATTGAAATTTAGCTATTTTGGGATTTAAATGAAACAGGTAATGATTATAAGAACAGACTTAAAGATGGGCAAAGGTAAAATGGCTGCTCAATGTTGCCATGCAGCTATAGGTGCTTATAAAAGAGCTGATAAAGATAAGATAAGAAAATGGGAAAATGAAGCTTATGCAAAAGTGGTTTTAAAAGTACCTTCCTTAGAATGTCTCTTAGAAATTAGAAATATGGCTCAAGCTAAAGGGATTGCCTATTATTTAGTTACAGATGCTGGAAGAACTCAAATTCCAGAATCAACCATAACTGTTTTAGGATTAGGTCCTGATGAAGATGATGTTTTAGAGGAAATTACTGGTGAATTAAAGCTATTATAATTTTTTATATTTTAGCATTTCTTTACTTATTTTCACTTATTTTTACTTTTTTAGTATTTTTTTTTATTTATTTTTAGTTATTTTCACTTTTTAAGTATTTTTTTACTTATTTTTAATTCTCTTTTAAAAACATTAGAATAAAAAAATTTTATTTATATTATTAACAAATATTAAACTTATGAAAAAGGTCTTTAAATTTATTGAAAAATATTTTTTTATGGTTATACTAATAGCAATACTTATTTCCCTAATTTATCCAAGTTCATTTAATTGGGTTTTAGATGAGTTTATGGGAGTAAATCTAATAAATATACTTTTAGGCCTAATTATTTTTGCTATGGGTACTACATTAAAATTAGATAATTTTCTAAATGTTTTTAAAAGCCCTAAGGAGATTTTAATCGGTGTTTCTATACAATATTTTATAATGCCTCTAATATCTTTTGCACTTGCCACTCTCTTCTCATTGGATTTAGGCTTAACTGTTGGCTTAATTCTTGTTGGAACGGTTCCAGGAGGAACGGCATCAGATCTTATAACTTTTCTTGCTAAAGGGGATCTAGCATTATCTGTCTCTTTAACTGCTGTATCTACTTTAATTTCACCGATTTTAACTCCAATAATTACTTTGCTATTGATTGGTAGCACTATTTCATTTAGCCCAGTTGATATGTTTATTTCAATTTTCCAGATTGTAATCATTCCAATTGCTATGGGCTTATTCCTTAACTATAGATTCCCTAAGTTCTGTGAGAAATTGAATGACTTTTTACCTGCTTTATCTTCTATTGTAATTGCAACAATTGTTGCAGGTGTAATTGGAGCAAATAAAGAGGCTATCATCAGTTCATCTCTTATAATAATTGTAGTTATTATTTTACAATACTCTTTAGGAACATTGTTAGGTTTTGTTCTTGCATATTTATCTGGTGTGAATACCAAACAAATGATTACCATAGCTATTGAAATAGCTTTCCAAAATTCTGGATTATCTACAAGTCTTGCAAAAACACATTTTCCAGATTTAACTTTAGCAACGGTTCCTGGAGCTTTATATTCAGTGTGGCAAAACTTCGCAGGTTCAATACTCGCATACATTTTTACTAGATATTTTAATAATGATGTTTAGTTTTTATTTTTTTAATTTTTTTTTAAATTCAATAATGTTTAATTTTTATTTTTTTAGCTTCTTTTACAAGATTATTTTAAAGCTTTCTTAAAAAATACTAAGATATATATAATGCAAAAAATAAATAATTAATAGATGCTATTTTTATAAGTATTTTTTAATTTAATTTTTATAAATTATTTAACATTCAGTTGTGATATTATTATTGAATGGGTTATTAAGATTGGTGGAAGCTTATTCCCAAAAAAAGCTATTGAATTAGCCGATGCACTTAAAGGCCAAAATTGTTTATTTCTTATTGGTGGAGGGGAATTTGCTAATCTTATTAGAAAATATGATTCTGAAATGGAATTTTCAGAGGATGTAACTCATGAGACAGCAATCGATTCAATGGATATCTTAGCTAAATTGCTGAATGATAAATTAGCATTTACAGAAATTAGTTATACAATAAAAAAAGCCAATAGTATATCTAATTCTAATAAAATACCAATTATGATTTGTTCAGAGATTCTAAAAGAGCATGAACCTTTTAGACATTCATGGGATATTAGCTCTGATTCAATTGCAGCTTATATTGCAAATCTTTTAAATGCAAAACTTTTAATAGCAACAAATGTAAATGGTATATATACTAAAGATCCATCTTTAAGTGGAGCAGAACTAATTAAAGAAATTGATGTAAATAAACTACTAACTTTTGATGAATCATCAATTGATTTAATGTTGCCTACTTTATTAATTGACTATGGATTAGATTGTTATGTTGTTAATGGTGAATACCCTCAAAGAGTTTTATCCATAATGAATAATAAAACTTCAGATGGTTCATTTGATTGTACTTTTATACATAATAAATAATTAATGAACATATAACAATCAAACTATCTTTTTTAGAGGTAAAGAATATTAGATTTATATTTATTTAATTATGGATTTAATTAATGGTTAAATTTATAAATTAATAAATTAAAGATTTATAATATATTTGGTGATATATATGGAAAAAGTAAACTGTCAGTCTTGTAAACAAGAAATACCATTAATTGAGCCTTATGTTCAATTCAACTGTCCAGAATGTGGTAAACCTATCGCAAGATGTGAAAGTTGCCGTACTTTCGGTCACTCTTACAAATGCGAATGTGGATTTGAAGGGCCATAGGATTAGTGGTTATATTTAAAAATAATTTAAATTAATAATTTATTTAGCTTATTTTAGCTATTTAAATTATATAGCTAAATTAATAGTTATTTAGTTTATTTTAGCTATTTAAATTATTTAAATATTAAAATTTAGAAAAATTATATTTATGAATTTATTAAATCATTGGAGGAATGATTATGGGAGAAGTTGTAAATACTTTAAAAGTAATGCCAGAAAATCCTGAAGTAGATTTAGAAGCATTAAAAGTAGCAATTACTGGTGCAATACCTGAAGATGCAGAATTACATGAAATTACTGAAGAACCTATTGCATTTGGTTTAGTAGCTTTAAATGTTGTATTTATCGTAGAAGACGGTGAAGGTGGAACTGGACCTACTGAAGAAGCTATCATTGCTTTAGCTGATGTAGCTAGTGCAGAAATCACTGATTCTAGAAGATTAATGTAATTCATTTGAATTACTTATTTTATTTTCTATTCTCTTTTTAAATATTATATTTTATTATAGTCCTTTTTTAAGGTTCTTTTATTTTGCTATTTTTATTGTTAATTTATTCTTTTTTAACTGTTTTAAAATAATTTTTTATTTTATAATATTGTTATATTTTTTCTATTTTAATTAAATGATTGATATATTTATCCTAATATATTGAATTATATTCATTTAAGATTTTTTTATTTAGGCTTATTTCTAGTTTTTTTAATATTTAACTGAAAAATATTCATTTAAATATAAAGATTTAAATAACTAAATAACTAAACTATTATTAGAGCTGATATATTTCCAGCTTATTCCAGAAATAAATCAACTCTTAAATAACTATTTAGGAGAGATAAAAATGAAAGGATTAGCAAGAATAGCTCAAGATGAAATGGATTGGGTTGAAAAAGATAAACCAAAATGTGGACCTTATGATGCAATTGTAAGACCAATCGCACTTGCACCTTGTACATCAGATGTACATATCGTTTGGGGAAATGCATACATGAGTGATGCTCCAAACCGTATTCTTGGACATGAATCAACAGGTGTTGTTGAAGAAGTAGGTGAATATGTAAAAGATTTCAAGCCTGGAGACCGTGTAATTGTACCGGCAATTACTCCTGATTGGAATACTAGCCCTGCACAAAAAGGATTTGGTCAGCATTGTTATGGAATGGGTACTGGAATGAGCTTTATTACATTTAAAGATGGAACATTTGCAGAATACTTTAATGTTAATGGTGCAGATGGTAACTTAGCACACTTGCCAGATAATGTTTCTCTTGATCAAGCAGTAATGATTTCCGATATGATGACTACTGGTTTCTATGGTGCAGAACTTGCAGAAATTAAACCTGGAGAAACTGTTGCTGTATTTGGTATTGGACCTGTAGGACTTATGGGTGTAGCAGGAGCACACTTTATGGGTGCATCAAGGATTCTTGCTGTAGGAAGTAGGCCAGTATCAGTTAAAGTTGCAAAAGAATATGGTGCATCTGAAATTGTTGACTATCATGATGGAGATACCGTAGAGCAAATTATGGATTTAACTGATGGTGAAGGTGTAGATAAAGTAATTGTAGCAGGTGGAAATGCAAATACTATTGGAGAAGCTTTAGAAGTTTTAAAAGTTGGTGGTATCATTGGTAATGTAAACCACTATGATGGTGTTGAATCTATTCCATTACCTGCACTTGCATGGGGTGCTGGACTTGCTGATAAAACAATCCGTGGTGGAGTATGTCCTGGTGGACGTGCTAGAATGGAACAGCTCGTAAAATTAGTAGAATACGGCCGTTTTGATTCAAGTAAATTAATTACTCACAGATTTACTAACTTTGATGATATTTATGAAGCAATGATTATCATGAGAGATAAACCACGTGATTTAATTAAACCAGCTGTTATTTTAGAATAATTAATTTATTCTTTTTCTTTTTTTATTTCATTCTCTTTTTTTAATAATTTCTTTTCTATATTTTTATAGTTTCATATAATTTTCTATTTAAATGTGATTTTCATTTTCTTAGTCGTATTGTTTTAATATTAAAACAATTTAGCTGATTCATTATAATTTCTATTTTTTAATAAATTTAATAACTAAAAATCATTTTTTTAAAATAATATTAATTTTCTAATGTTATTTTAATATTTAAGTCATTTTTAACCGTTTAATTTAAATATAAGTTCGTATAAATTACTTATTGTATTGGAACTGCTTAAATTAGCAAAATAAATTTGGTGTTTAAATGTTCGATTTGATTATAGCATCTTTCATTGGCATAGTAATAGGAACTTGCACTGGGATGATTCCAGGAATACATGTTAATACTGCAGGTGCTATCATGTTTGCATCTTCTGCACTTTTATTAAGCTACATATCTGCAGAATTTTTATGTGTTGTTTTTGTTTCGATGTCAATAGCTCATGCTTTAATCGAATTTGTTCCATCAATGTTACTTGGTGTTCCTGAGGAAGGAACCGCTACATCCATTCTTCCAGGACATAGGATGGTTTTAGAAGGAAGATCTAAGGAAGCTATTCGCATAGTTTCAGTTGGAGGGTTTGGTGCTATTCTTGTAGTAATTATAATGATGCCTATTTTTGCATTGGCACTGCCTTTTCTACAGGGAATATCTAAACCATATACTTGGATTATTTTAACCATAGTATCAATATATATGATTCATAGGCTTAGTTCAGGTAATATTGCCTTTCTATGGTCACTCCTCCTTTTTGTCTTATCTGGTATATTAGGTTGGCTAATGCTTCAAACCCCCATATCTTCTGGAATCTCTCTAATGTTCCTCTTCAGCGGATTGTTCGGGATTAGTACAATTTTATTTAGTTTAAATGATAGCTCTTCAATTCCTCATCAAAATAGATTCTATGATTTAGTTATAGATAAAGATGCTATTAAAAGTATTTTTGCAGGAGGAACAGCTGGAGCTATTTTAGGATTTTTACCAGGATTCGGTCCTGCTCAAGGAAGTATTATAGCTCAAGGAGCATGTGGAAGAAGTGATGAAAGTGATGATACAAAAAATTTCCTTTTAGCTAATAGTGGATTAAATACTTCAGATACTCTCTTCTCACTAATAGCTATTTATTTAATTGGTAATCCTAGGAGCGGAATTGCTGTTTATATGTCTTATTTAATATCAGAATTCACTTTATCTCATTTATTGATTTTCACTTTTGCTTCTTTAATTGCAGTTTCAATATCTTTGATGATTTGTTTAAGATTAGGAGATATTTTTTCAAATCTCATGGAGGGAATAGATTATAAAAAGCTTTCAATTGTAGTAATTTTACTAATGATTTTAATACTGTATTCTTTTGCTGTAATTTACGAAGGACCAATATTATACCTTACCCTTGCTTTAATAACTACAACTGCTATGGGTTTAGTTCCTCATTATTTAGGACTAAGCAAATCACATTTAATGGGAGTTTTAATTTTACCTGCCATTATAGTTTATATGCAAATGTACATTTAATAGAAAAGATTTAACACTTTTATTTGGTTTTTAGATGGTTTGGTGGTTTTTAGTGAGATTTTGTTTTTAGATGGTTTGGTGGTTTTATGGAAAATAATTTCATTCCACTTTATAAGGTTTTAAAATTTAACTTTTCAGATGAAGAGGAACTCATATTAGAAGACTTAAGAGAGGATTTGATTGATTTAGCTATTTCACAGCAGATGTCTTCTTTTAATGAAGAATTAATATTAAAAGATATAATTCGTTTTTTAGATAATCGATTAGAAAATAGATTTGACTATGGGTATAAAGAAAATTTAGCTAAAAATATGCTTAAAGAGCTTATTGGCTATGGGGAAATTAGCTCTCTAATAAATGATGATAATTTAGAGGAAATAATGGTTATCGGTGTAAATAAACCTGTTTTTGTCTATCATAGAAATTATGGTATGATGGAAACAGACTTATTCTTTGAAGATGAAGAAAAGATAATGAATATTATCGATTCAATAGCTCGTGAAACTAATCGGAGAATAGATCAGCAATCACCTATTTTAGATGCAAGACTATCTAATGGCTCAAGGGTAAATGCAACTATTCCTCCTTTATCTGCTAATGGCCCAACTATTACAATTCGCAAATTTAAAAAAAATCCTTTAACTATTGTTGATTTAATTAAATACAACACTTTAAATAGTGAAATTGCTGCATTTTTATGGCTGTGTGTTGATGGGCTTGGTGTAAAACCTGCAAATATTATAGTCTCTGGTGGAACAAGTTCTGGTAAAACAACTTTATTAAATGCTTTATCAATATTTATTAATCCAAAAGAACGTATTATTACAATTGAAGATACTTTAGAGCTTCAAATTCCACATAAACATATATTAAGAATGGAAGCACGCACTGTAAATATTGAAAATCAAGGTGAAATAACTATTGAAGATTTGGTTAAAAACTCTCTAAGACAAAGGCCAGATAGAATCATCGTTGGGGAAGTTAGGGGAAAGGAAGCTATTACATTGTTTACAGCATTAAATACTGGGCATTCTGGTTTTGGGACTTTACATGCAAATAACTCTCGTGAAACTATTACAAGGCTCACAAATGCTCCAATGAATGTTCCTAAAATAATGATTTCTTCAATTGATTTTATAATTATGGAAAGGAGAATTTATCGCTCGGATGGAATTTCTTTTAGGAGAATTACAGAAATTGCAGAGCTTGTTGGCATTGAAGAAGGAACTATTCAGTTAAGCAAACTGTTTCAGTGGGATAGTGAAAAGGATGAGTTTCAAAATCTAACTATAGTTAGCAAAACATTAGAAGAAATAGCTAATTTAAAAGGAGTTAATATTACAGTTCTCAATAAAGAGTGGGAAAATAGACAATTAGTTTTGAATTATTTAGTTGAAAATGATATTTCTTCACAAAAAGATATATCTAATATTCTTGAAAATTATTATCTCAATCCAGACTATGTGTTAAATGAGATTTGCCTTAAATTAAATTGATAGTTTATATAAAATTTTAATTTTATTTATCTGTATTTTTTATATTTTAATAGTTAATTTATCTAGGTATTTTTGAGTTTAGGTGATTATTATTTTTGATGAATTTTTTATTCAAATTAGTGATTTATTAATAGGTCTTTTCTTAAAAATCATTGATTTAATTCTTTTATGTTTAAATAAATTTAATGATGGAGACAATTTTGTAAATAAAGAGAATTATGAAGGTGACTTTAAAGAGGATTCTAAAGTAGTCTTTGGGGAAAATAATAAAAACAACTTAGACTACCCTAAAAATGATTTAGCTAACTTATCATTTAAATCAAGAATTAATAATTTCTTTAAAAATGATAGTATTTTTGAAGAATTAGAAAATAAATATTTCAGCAATTCTTCTTCAACTATATCTAACTCACCTAAAAAGTCTAAAAATATATTTTCAAGCATAAATAATGTAAGTAATCTAAATAATCTAAATAAAGAAATTAATGATAACAATTCCAATGAAAATATTGACAATTATCAAAATAAGTTCTTTGTAAATATTAAAGAAAAAACTATTCGTTTTTTAGTAAATAATGGATATGATAAGTTACTAAATAAGCAATATAATAATATAAATGAATTTAATTTTTATAGCTTTATTTTAAGAATAATTCTAATAATATTTTCAATTCTAACCATGATTGCAGCTTTAATCAGCTATTTCATATCATTAGAATTAGGATTAGCTATCCTTCTTTTATTTGCTTTGATTGCCTTTGGAATATTATATTATCCAAAGATTAAAAAACAAAATGATCACTCTTCATTTTCTAAAGAACTACCTTACGCTTTAAGGCAATTAGTTACTGAGTTAAGATCTGGAAAAAGCTTATTTGATTCTCTAGATTCTATTGCAAGTTCAGATTATGAAGTACTGTCTTTAGAGTTTTCAAGGGTCTTGGAAGAGATAAAATACGGTGAAAGTACAGAAAATGCATTTTTAAACTTAGAAAAGAGAGTTAATTCACAAGCTTTATCAAGAGTGATATATGAAATTTTAACAAGCTTAAGGGTTGGTGCTAATTTATCAAGTTCTTTAAGTATAATTGCTGAAGATATTAATTTTGATATTAGGATGAAATTAAAAGAGCATGGTGAAAAATTAAATGCATTTATTATGATTTATACTTTTTTAGCTATTCTAGCACCTGTAATTCTTTTAACAATCTTATTGGCATCTTCTGTTATTATAGGTGATTTAGTACCAAGTGACTTAATTTTAATTCTTTATTCTCTATTTTTCCCTATGATAATTGTATTTTTAGGATTTGCTATTAAAAAATTAGAACCTAAAATCTGATGTGTATTTAAATCAAATGATTAAAAATAGCTTAGGTTATAGTTTAAAAAAAGTTAGATTATTTAAAAAATTTTGATTCTGTTGAAGTCCTTTAAAATTTTAAAATAAAAATTATTATTTTATAAGTTAAAAGAATTTTATCCATCTAAATAAATCTAAAAAATAGGATTTCAACAAAGTCAAAATTTTAATTAAAAAACATTTAATTAATAGTTTTAGGGATTTATTAAAACTATGAGCTTAAAATTTTAAAATAAAGCGATGGAGGGCAATTGGCTTGTTTGATTTAGTAATTTAATTATAAATTAATTATTTTTTTTATAGGTTTTTTAATATTTTTTCAATATTATTTTTATTATGTATTATTAAAAAGGGTAAGAACAATGTTTGTTTTAGGTGACACATTGTTCTTATAGGTTTAAAGAGTAATTTTTTTTTTTTTTTAATTTGAGCGATAAAGTTTAAAAAATAGCTCTCTTTAAACACATATTTTACTTTATAATTTTTCATATAAAAACTTTATTACTTTTATATAAAAAAGTATTACTTTTTTAATAATTTTTTCTTTTTTAGTATTATTTTTTAGCTTTTTTCATCTTTTTCATCTAACTATAAAACTATTTTTTTAAATACTTTTCATCTTTTTCATCTAATTTCTCTATAATAGTTTTCATCTTTTTAGATAATATTTATTGCATGGGGAATTTTAGACTTTATAGCATTATGTATTTTAGGAATTGTTGTGGTTATAACGGATTCTTTAGCTATAAGCCCTACACTCTTATCATCTTTATGTCCAGGGATGATTGTTGCATTTAATTCCTCTTGTAAATTGTTAACACTAACTTTTTCAACCCATGGATCACTGTCAGTAATTATAATCTCTTCAACTCCTTTTTTATCTAATTCTTTTGCAACAAGCCATGAAATGAATCTTCCTCCATGTAATGAAACTGAATCTCCATTAATCTTATTTGATATTTCTTCTAAACTTATAGGTATATTCATCTCTTTATACATTTTAGAGTTTTGTATTGTTACCCAATGTGCATCACCTATTGCAAATGAGCCGATTGTTTTTGGGTATATATTTTCAGAACCTGCAAGTTTAACTGCATGAGTTAAAGCTAATAGTTCTTCTCTTTGAATAGGGACTCTTGTAGGACCTGCTTTACTTTCTTCATTCATAATTTTAATTACTCTAGGCAATCCAAATTTCCCTCTTCTTGCAGTTTTAGGTTCAAAGCCACACATATATCCATGGTGGTTTTTTGGAAAACCGGTAATTATTACATTTAATCCAGATTTAAGCCCTGCTCTACATTCACTTTCATAAGCTCCATTAGTAGCAACAACCTTTCCAGGACATAGGATTCTGCTCATAGCTATTGCTTTTGCAAAACCTTCGTTAGTATTTTCACAACGGTTAAATGGCCCCCCTTCAATAACAAAAACATCTACCTCCATTTCAATTGCTCTTTTAAATCCAGTGATTAGCTCATCGTATCCATCACCAACAAACATTATAGCCTCTAAACCTTTTCCATATTTTTTAGCAAGGGCTGCCAAATCTTTAGCTTCCTCTAGAGGTGCAGCATGTCCATCGTTTCCTTGTTCGCTACTTAGATTAATTGCAACAGAAGATGATAGCTTAACCCAAGTTTCTTTATCTAGCTCTTCAGATTTTTCTTTATCAATCAATCTTTCATGTATTCTTCCTCTAGGACATTCTGTAAAGTTAGGGCCTTGATTATAACAGTCTCCTCCACATCCCACTATATGCTTTGGGAATCTCATTGCACCGTATTTTCCAAAGTGGTCGAGATCTAATGGAACATCCGTGATATTATAAACCTCTTCCATTATTTCAACACCTCTTTGGCCATATTTTTCTGCAATGTCTGAGAATGCATATGCACAAATGTGTATTGGTGCTCCAATCATATTAGCAAGTAAGCAGTTGCCAAATAAATCCATCTTCTCTAAATCTGATGCACAGGTTCCAACTACTATTTCAGTTAAATCGCATCCAATTGGAAATTTTTTAAAACGTGTTCCAAGTTTCATGGTTTCTTTAAAGCTTAGCTCAGATATAGCATCTACAACAGATTCTACATCTTTTTTTGATTTTGCTAATTCTAGAGCACTTTCATCACTGTTAATTGATTCTTTAATAAGTTCGTACATTTTCTCCCTCATATTTTTTTTATGATTATTTAAAAATTATTACTATAATCAAAAAATCCATAAAAAAGTAATATTTTTTTATAAAATTTTATTACTATTTCTATTTTTCTATTTAATTTTTATATGATATAAAAATTTTGCTATTTTTTAACTATTTTTTTTAATTTTTCACTTTGTTGAAATCCTTTTTAGCATGAAATTAGATATCTGCTAAAAAATATAAAGTTTTAAAAAGGATTTAAATTTAGTTATAGTTGAAATATTAGTTTAAATTTAAAAAATAAATCCTATTTACTAAAAAAGGAATAAAAATTATCATATATCTGAAAATATTAGTTATCCAATCTTATTTTGATTATTCATTACAATTAAATCCAAGATGATTTTTTCATTTGGAAAAGTCCTTGTTATATTAATAGTATAGAAAAAATAATAAAAGAGGCTTTGAAAAATGAATTTAAGAATAAAAGCAAAATTCAATATAAAAAATAGGCATTTTCAACAAAATCCCATATAAATATTTTAAAGACCTAATTTGGACTAGAAAAAGTTTTTTTCATAAAAAGAGGATATCAGATTTTTAGCAAATGTCCTTAAATGAAAATGATTTAGAAAAAAAGTTTTTGATAAATAATAATATTATAATATATTTTATTGATTCGACCTATTATCATAGCATTATATACATATTAGTTTAATTTTAATCATATAAATTTTTTTTATATTCGGTGTCGTTAATTATTTATAGGTGGTTGTATAGAGTTATTATTAATTACTTGTACATATTTATCTTTTTAATTTCATTTATTTAAATAAATTAATAAAAAATAATTGGAGGTAAATGAAAATGATAAATGATTTGAATAAAATTGTTATAGTGTTTTTATTTTTAATTTTTTTATCTATTTCGGCTGTCTCAGCACAAGAGAATACAAGTCCTGAAATAGGTTTAAATGAAAACATGGAAACTATAGATGCAGAAACAGTAGAAGATACTGTCAATCTTGGAACAGGTGATGACAGTGCAGTAGCTTCAGAGTCTGGTAAAGAAGATGAAGTCAACAATGTAATGAATGAGGATAACTTAAAAGGTACAGGATCATCATTTACAGATTTACAAACTTTAATCGACAATACACCTGCGAATAACATATTAACTCTAGATAAAGATTATACTTATTCTGCTGGTGATTCACAGATACTTATTAACAAGCCCATAACTATTGATGGTAAAAACCATGTACTTGATGGAAAATTATCAACAAGAATACTCAATATAACTGGCAAT
>NZ_FOTL01000011.1:0-3539 GCF_900114585.1 Methanobrevibacter olleyae
AAAAGCGATTGAAAAATTTAAAAATTATTATAGAAAATTATGATTCGATTCCAGAAGTTTTAATGCAATTTGTAAACAAACATGTCTTAAATCACTTCAAAAGATACATAGAATACTTAGATGATGAAAATATTGAAAAAACATCAAATAAAGTAGAAAATTACTACAGACAAACAAATCCAGAAAAAATTAAGAAAACTTACAAAACTAAAAATGGAATTCTAACATTTTTAGACTACCAAATGAAAAACTGGACAAAAAATCACATAAAAATAAAATAAGCCTATAAAATTTTACAACCTCTAAAATATTAAAAATATTTATAAAATATTAAAAATATTTATAAAAAAATATTACTTAATTTAAAAATAATTATTCTAAAATCATATAATTAAAATTACTAGACTTAAAAATAATTGTACTTCACCATATATAAAGTTTCTCTATTGATTTAAAGCAATGAACCTAAGAAAGAATAAATATCAATTAATAACAAAGATAATAACATGTCTAATAATATGTCTAAAATTAGCAAATTACAAGAAATTATAAACTCATCAAATAATATAGTCTTCTTTGGAGGTGCAGGTGTTTCAACAGAAAGTGGAATACCTGATTTCAGATCTGAAAGTGGAATCTTTAGAAGTTTAGAAAAATATGGAGCTAGACCGGAGTATTTAGTTTCACATAGTTACTATATCAGCCATACTGAAGAATTCTTTAATTACTATAAAGAAAACCTTCTTTTTACAGATGCTAAAGCAAATCCTGCCCATTTAAAATTAGCTGAACTTGAAAAAATAGGAAAGTTGAAAGTGATAATTACTCAAAATATTGATGGCTTACACCAAAAAGCAGGAAGTGAAAATGTTTTAGAGCTTCATGGAAGTATAGATAGAAATTATTGCCAGATTTGTAATAAAGAATATGATTTAGACTTTATATTAAAAAGTGATGGAATTCCAACTTGTGAGTGTGGAGGAATCGTTAAACCAGATGTTGTTTTATATGAAGAACCATTGAATGATGCTGTTTTAAATTCTGCAATTGACTATATTTCAAAGGCAGATACATTAATAATTGGAGGAACTTCACTTATCGTTTATCCAGCTGCAGGTTTAATAAATTATTTTAATGGCTCAAAATTAGTATTGATTAATAAAGGCAAAACCCCTTATGATGATTTAGCCAGTTTAGTCATTAATGAAGCTATTGGTGAGACTTTATCTCAAATAAAAATAAAATAGTTTAAAAAAATAAAAAAAGATAAAAAATAAAATAATTTAAAGAAATAGAATGAAATATTTTAAAAAAAAATAAAATCATCTATTTAAATCAATGATTTCAGATAAAAAAAATAAAATCATCTATTTAAATCAATGATTTCAGATAGTAATCTGCCTTTTTTTAATTCTTTAATAATGTGATTTTCTCCTACTTTAACATTAAAAGTTGCTACAATAGTTTCATTGAATAATTCTTTAGGAATCACCACAACTCCATTTTGATCTCCAAATACAAAATCCCCTGGTTTTATAATATCTTCACCAATTTCTAAATCAATGTTAATCTCACCAAGACCTAATGCTTTACCTGCATTAGGAAGATAATCAAGAGCAAATACCGGATAATCTAAATCTAGAAGTGCATCCATATCTCTTGTATAACCATATAATATAGTTCCTGCGATTCTTTTTTCACTGGCACAAGTAGAAGCTAGTTCACCCCAAACAGAAGCAGGCCTACCATAAGTATAAATAAATAAAACTTCCCCCTCTTCTGCATTATCCATAGCCATTAAAGAAGTGCCCCAATCATCAGTATTGGTTTTTGCAGTGAATACCTTACCATAAACTTTATTGTTGTTCATGGCTTTTAATCCTCTAATAACTCCGCTACGACTAGAAATAGAAGAATACGCATCAGAAAGTTGGCAAGCAGAACTGGAATCTAAGATCTTTTTTAATAAAGCATAATTTTTACTGTTTTTATCATTTAAATCTTCAATAGAAAAATTATAGTTAGTGATATCTACATCATCTAGATCAATTACTTTAGGTGATTTTTTTAATAAATTTTTAGGACTGATTTTTCCTTTTGTCAATTTAACACCTCTTTAGAAATAAAACTAATATAAAAAGTTAATTTAAATTAAATCATTATAAAAATAAAAAAAAAAAAAAAATAATGTTATTTATAAATTAAATTATCTAAAGGATATCTAATAAATATTTCTAATAATTTAAAAATTACAATTTCTTGAAATCATTTTTAGATTGAAACTACATATACACTAAAAAAATTAAGCTAGGCCAAATGAAATATAAAGCTTTAAAAATGATTTAAATTCAGTTACACTTGAAATATTAGTTTAAATCAGAAAAAATAATAGACAATAAATCTATTTACTAAAAAAAATAAAAATTATTACCTATCCGAAAATATTAATTTTCAAATCTCATTTTAATCAACCACCACCATTAAATATAAGAGGAATTTTCATTTGGAAAGTCCATGCTATATTAATGCATTGAAAAAATAATAAAAGAGGCTCTGAAAAAGGAATTTAAGAATAAAAGCAAAATTCAATATAAAAATAGGCATTTTCAACAAAATCCCATATAAATATCTTAAAGGCCTAATTTGGATAAAAAAAAGTTTTTTTCATAAAAAGAAGATATCATATTTTTAGCAAATATCATTAAATAAAAATGATTAAGATAAAAAAAAGTTTTTGATAAAATAATAATTGTAACATCAATCCAGCCTATCATAATAGCATTATATGTATATTAGTTTAATTTTAGTCATATAAATTTTTTTATATTCGGTGTCGTTAATTATTTATAGATGGTTGTATAGAATTATTATTAATTACTTGTACATATTTATCTTTTTAATTTCATTTATTTAAATAAATTAATAAAAAATAATTGGAGGTAAATGAAAATGATAAATGATTTGAATAAAATTGTTATAGTGTTTTTATTTTTAATTTTTTTATCTATTTCGGCTGTCTCAGCACAAGAGAATACAAGCCCTGAAATAGGTTTAAATGAAAACATAGAAACCATAGATGCAGAAACAGCAGATGAAAGTGTCAATCTTGGAACCGGTGATGACAGTGCAGTAGCTTCAGAGTCTGTTGAAGAAGATGAAGTCAGCAATGTAATGAATGAGGATAACTTAAAAGGTACAGGATCATCATTCACAGATTTACAAAATTTAATCAACAATACACCTGCGAATAACACATTAACTCTAGATAAAGATTATGCTTATTCTGCTGGTGATTCAGAGATAGTTATTAACAAATCCATAACTATTGATGGTAAAAACCATGTACTTGATGGAAAATTATCAACAAGAATACTCATGATAACTGGCAATCATGTCACATTAAAAAATATAAAATTCATAAACGCCAATAAAACTAATGAGGGTTATGGTGGTGCTGTTTATTGGAATGGTGATAATGGTACTTTAAAGGATTGTTCTTTTGTCAATAACCATGCTAATAAGTATAGTGGTGGTGCTGT
>NZ_FOTL01000011.1:3622-46208 GCF_900114585.1 Methanobrevibacter olleyae
ATGGTGATAATGGTACTTTAAAGGATTGTTCTTTTGCCAATAACCATGCCAAATATGGTGGTGCTGTTGATTGGAATACTGATAATGGTTTTTTAAGTGATTGTTCTTTTGTCAATAACCATGCAGAGTATAATGGTGGTGCTGTTGATTGGTTTGGTGCTTATGGTTTTTTAAGTGCTTGTTCTTTTGCTAATAACACTGCTAATCAGTCTGGTAATGCTATTTATGTGTATTCCAATACTACTAATGTATCTGATTGTTCTTTTAATATTTATCGTCCTAAAAATTCAGTAGTCAAATTTGATAATCTAATCTACTACCAGGAGAATAATTATGGGGTTAATTACTATGAAAATGGTAATATAATTAAGAGTGGTAATATAAATGATGATAGTGTTACTTTTTATAATTTAGACAATGGAAAACACAATATCCTAATGACTTATAGTAAAGGTGGTGGCAATAGCTTTTATAATTATATAAATATAAATGGTTATTCTTACCTAAGTGCTGGTAATGTTTCTATGTTTTATAATGATGGTACCAAATACACCATAAAACTAGCAGACCACAACGGAAACCCTATAGCAAACCAAAACATCCAAATAACTATTGGAAATTTAAAATACAATGTAAAAACAGATATCAGAGGATATGCAATCTTAACCATTAAGCAGAAAGTTGGAAAATACAATATTATTGCTAAATTCGATGGTAATAGTGAGTATAATCCAAATAATCTTGTAAGTACTTTAAGAATTTTAGATTCTCCTATAACAAAGAATAAAAATCTTAAAATGTATTTTAGAGGTGGAAGATTTAAAGTGCAAATAATAAATGCCAATGGTAAGCATGTTGGTGCTGGAAAAACAGTGAAATTCACAATAGCTGGAAAAACCTACAGTAGAAAAACAGATAAGAATGGTTATGCAAGCTTAAGAATATTACTAAAGCCAAAAACCTATTACATAACTACACAGTATGGTAAATTTATCAAAAAGAATAAAATCACTGTTAAACCTGTATTGACTGCTAAGAATATTGTAGTGAAAAAAGGAAAAACAATCAAATTTTCTGCTAAGCTGGTAAACACTAAAGGAAAACCACGAGCTAAAAAGACAATAAGATTTAAATTAAAAGGAAAAACCTACAAGGTCAAAACCAATAAAAGAGGAAAGGCAATACTAAAAATCAGATACCTAAAGAAAGGAAATTATAAGATTTACACACAATACGGTAAATCAAAAATAAAAAACACAATAAAAATTACATAAAAAAAGATAATGAGGGTAAACACCCATTTATCTTTTTTTTACTTTTTTTTAAAGTTTTAAAATTGATTCCATTTCTTTTAAATAATAAATGGCTTTATTTAAATTCTATTCACTTTAAAGCCATTGCTTATCTTTATAAAATATTTTTAAATTAGCTTAAATTCATTTAAAGTTAATCTAAAGTTCCTGATTTTTGCAAAAATACTAAAAACATATCTTTCATAATTCAAATAAGCTTTATTTTTTTAAGTAAAACCTTATATAAAAAAAATACACGAATACCATTACTTTAGAATTATTTCCAGATCTACTAGCATATTATACAGCTATTTAGAAAAAGCCAGAAAAAATACCAACATTACAATAAATGCCAACATCCATAAGCCAATACCAATTAATTATAAAATGAGATTTCAACAAAGCCAAAATTATATATGATTTAGAAAAATATAAAATAATTTATATATTATGATAAAGATAATATTATTTGGATGCTAAAATCATATTTAAATTGATATTTGCAAATATTAATTAAGGATTATTACAATTATTATTAAAATTAAAGAGTTAAAGTAAGGGGAAATAAATTTTTATTAACTAAATTAAACTGATTATTCTAACTAAATCACAGCAAACTACTTAAAATAAATGTTTATATTAAACATACTCTAAAAAGAATAAAATAAATGTTTATATTAATATATGATAAAAAAGAATAATTATCCATTGATTTACACTAAATTAAATAATAAAAATTATTATATAAATAAAATTAATAGAAAATTTGAAATTAAAAAAATTAATCATAAAAAAAACAATTATTCAAATCTATTAATAGATTAAATTACTTTTACCACTATATTAAAATCAAAGAATTTTAATAGTTAAAATTTATATAAATATAAAGTCTAAAACCATCTAAATTAAAATCAGTAGAATTTTAATTTTTTATGGTAAAACAGTTTAAATTTATTGATTTCTAAGATGAGACGGGAAATTAATGAAACTTAAATAGATTTAATGGAATATTTAAATAATTATTTTCTTTAAGTTTTAATAGGTTTTTATTCAAGAATATCTTTTTTTGTATGGGTTAAATTAATAGAACCAAATCTTAAAATATTTTAAAAATGTTTTTAAGGGCTTCTATAAATTTTAAATAGTGTCTAATTTTATCAATTAATTTATTAGAAATTAATTAATCAATTTATTACGAATTACAGTATAATTTAAAATTATAATCAATTATAAATTAAGACTTTATTAATTAAAATTAGTTATAATTAAGCTAGTAGTAAAAATTGTTATTATGCTAAATCTTAATTAAAAGAATTAATTTTAAATCATTATTAAATTAAAAAAAGTTTAAATTAAACTAAATATTAAATATTAAAATAAACACGTTTAAAATAAACTAATAAATGAGGTATTATTAATTATAAATGTTTAAAACTAAGTAAAATAAATGAAAAGATTTTAAGAGTTTTAAATTAATCTTTATGATAATTAGTTTAATAACAATTCTATAAAAATTTAAAACTAGCTATTAAATTATCCTAATTACCAAAGCTCAAAGGAGGCTTATTATGGGAAAAGGAATAGAATTAACTACAACTAAATATCTTATTCATGCTCAAATTAATGCAAACGGAATCGTAGAAAAACCTGATGTGGTAGGTGCGGTTTTTGGGCAAACTGAAGGTCTTTTAAGTAATGATTTAGATTTAAGAGAGCTTCAAAGAACTGGAAGAATTGGAAGAATCCAAGTTATTATACACTCAAATGGAGGACGTGCAAAAGGAGAAATTGTTATTCCATCTAGTTTAGATAGAATCGAAACTGCTATCCTTGCAGCATCCTTAGAAACCATCAATCGTGTAGGTCCTTGTGAAGCTTCTATTGAAATTCTTAGAGTAGAAGATGTTAGAGCTGTGAAAAGACAACAAGTTATCAATCGTGCAAAAGAAATTTATATGAGTATGATGGAAACTGTCTCTCCTGAAAGTATGAAAATGATTGAAGAAATCAGAGAATCTATGAGAGTTCATGAAATTTCTGAATTCGGAGAAGAAAGACTTCCTGCAGGTCCAAATGTACATACTTCCGATGCAATCATCGTTGTAGAAGGAAGAAACGATGTCTTAAATTTATTAAAATACGGAATTAAAAACACTGTCGCAGTTGAAGGGGTAAACATTCCTAACAGTGTAGCTGAGCTAACTAAAAAAAGAACTGTAACTGCATTTGTTGATGGTGACCGTGGTGGAGAACTAATCTTAAAAGAGCTTTTACAAGTTGGAGATGTTGATTACGTTACAAGAGCTCCAAGAGGTAAAGAAGTAGAAGACCTTGAAAAAGAGGAAATCTTAATTGCTTTAAGAGATAAAGCTCCTACTGAACAAGTTATTAATAACCTTGATTTTAACTTAGACACCCAAGTTAAAATACCTAAAAATAAAATCAACAGAACTGATAGAAAGTCCAGTGATAGAAGAACAAAGAACTTAAATAAGTCTGATAAATTCCACGGAAACAAAAACGGCAGAGCTGATCGTAAAGATAAGTTTGATAGAAAAGATAGAAAAAATGGCAGAAACGATCGTAGAGGAAAAGACAGAAATTCCAGAGGCCGTAGAGATAGAAACAGTGACAAGATCCAAGACAGTAGAATAAAATTATTAAAGAACATGCTAAAAGATTTAGAAGGAACTGGAAACAGTGAAATCTTAGATGATTCTTTAAATTTATTAAAAGAAACTAAAGTAGAAACCCTTTATGAAGAGTTAAAACAAAACAATACCGATGCAGACACTGTTATTTTTGATGGTGTAATTAGTCAAAGACTAGTTGACATTGCATACTCTAAAGGAATAAAAACATTAGTTGCTTTTAAATCCAGTAGAGTAATTAAAAGACCAGATAAACTTAGATTAGTTACTTTAAATTAAATAAAATTAAATACTTAGCTATTTAATCAGTTCCAATTAAATAGATAATTTTAAATAGAAATAAATCATTTTATTTCTATTCTTTTACTTTTTTTACTTAACCTTCACTTTTTAATTATTTCTATTCTTTTACTTTTTTTACTTAACCTTCACTTTTTAATTATTTCTATTCTTTTACTTTTTTTACTTAATTTTCATTTTTTAATTATTTCTATTCTTTTACTTTTTTTACTTAACCTTTATTTTTTAATTATTTCTGATTTGATAAATTAACTTTTTATGCTAATTTTTTTTAAAAAAAAATATTTTAAAAATTTTAATCATAAAAATTCAAAAATATTTAAATAAAACTATAAATATATAATGTATAACGAAGTAAATATTAATAAAATAAGAAAATTTAGAAAATAATTTTAATGAAAAATATTATTTAGAAAAATAATTATTCTAATTAAAACCATTATTTGGAAAAATAATAATTTTAATGAAAACCATTATTTGGAAAAATAATTAATAAAAAATTATTTCAATCCTAGATTTAGATTGATGGGTTTGGTATAAAAATCTAAAGAAGGAATATATATGAATCTTTTTTCCACTGATCAATTAAACTTATCAAATGAACCATCTTCTCTAGCTCCAATAAAATTACCTGTTTATGATGAAAATGGAGAGAGGAAACATTTAATGAAGGTATTTGACTTTGATGGTATGCTTGAAGACTATTTAATCGAATTAGAAATTAGAAACTATTCAGAAAATACCATAAAAACATATAGCTCTATAATCCATAACTTAATTGAATATATGAAAAATGAGGATAATTTATACGATGGAAGAAAATTCTTAGCTATTTTTAGAAAGTACATCCGCGATTTAAAAAGAAATAAGAACCTCAGTCAAAATTATATCTATTTAAATACAGTTGTATCTAAAAAATTTTTAGAATTTAATGAAATTTATTTTCTAGAGGATATTAAAAATCCTAAAAGAACAAAATCATTACCTAAATCATTAAATGAAAAAGAGGTTAGAGATTTAATTGATGCTGTAAATATAAATGAAAATGACACCTCCCTTAAGCTAAAGTCAAAAAGAAGAGATAAAGTTATACTTACATTACTTTATTCTACAGGCCTTCGTATTTCAGAATTAGTAAAATTATTAAAAATAGATATTGATTTTGATGAGAGAACTATAAGGGTTAGAGGAAAAGGAGATAAAGACAGAATCGTTCTTTTTGATGAAGATACTAAAGAACTTTTACTAGATTATCTTAATAAAGATAATAATGGCTCCGAATTTATATTTGTAAATAGAAATGGAAATAAATTAAGTCCGAGATACCTTCAAATGATGATAAAAAACTATGCAAAAGAAGCTGGAATCAAAAAGAAGGTTACACCTCATGTTTTAAGACATTCCTTTGCAACACATTTGCTTAAAAATGGAGTGGACATTAGGGTAATTCAGCAATTACTAGGACATTCAAGTCTTTCTACTACTCAGATCTATACTAGTGTAGATATGGATACAATAAAAACAGTTTACGACCAAGCTAGAGAATAATTAATTCATTGCTAAGGTAAAAATATTAATCATATTAAAAAATAAATAATTTAAATTTACTGTCAGGGCTAAATATTATGGAAAATTTACTCATTATGGGAATTAACACAAGACCTATGGTTAATTCTGCATTAAAATTAGACTACAGGACATTTTCTCTAAGTTATTTTAAAACTCTTGATTTTAAAATGCCTTATGCAGAAAAACATCTTTTAGACCAAGAAAGTGCCATATCCTGTGGAAAATTTGAAGATAATTATTCACCATACAAACTTCTTGAATTGTCAAAGGATTTTCTATATGGAAGGGCAGGTGAAATAAATAATCTAAGAAATAGTGAAATAGATAAAATCGTATTAACTGCAGGAATTAACCTAAATGATTTTTGTGGAAAATTTAAAAAATTTAGAAAAATTGTTTGTGGAAATAAAAACACCCATGATGTAGATAATAAATTTAGATTTTATAAAAAATTGAGAAATAAATTTAACATTCCACTTACATTTCAAGCAAGTGATGTAGATGAAATATGTGAAATTCTTAAAGAGCACAGTAACAGTCAATTTATTTTAAAACCCATTCAAGGAGGAGGGGGTTTAGGAATTTTCATGCTAAATAATGGAAGTTCAAATGAAATAAAATATCTCAATGAAGTTTGTGAAAATATTTCATTAGAAAATTATATGCTTCAAGAATATATTGAAGGAATAAATCTATCATCATCAGTTTTATCAAGTCATAGTGATAGAAAAAATTTAATAAATTCAAGATTAATTACTGAATCAGATTTAGGTAAAAATTCATTTGAATATTCTGGAAATATTTTACCTTTAGATGAAAATAGTTTTAAAGTGTTTAATAATGTTCAAAGAAATATAAATTCTAAAGCTAAGACTAATTCTAAAAATATTATTAATCCAAATATTACTAAAGCTAAGACTAATTCTAAAAATATTATTAATCCAAATATTACTAAAGCTAAGACTAATTCTAAAAATATTATTAATCCAAATATTAATATTGATGAATTAAATGATGAGATGAAAAATACCTCTGAAGATTTAATAAAAGAATTTAAATTAATTGGATCTAATGGTGTCGATTATATTTTAGATAAAAATGGAGAATTAAAAATTATTGAAATCAATCCAAGACTACAAGGAACATACGAATTAGTTGAAGAGGTAATGAATATAAATCTTTTAGATGCCCACATTAAAGCATGTGAAGGAGAATTAATTGATGTTCCTCAAGCTAATCAGTATTCAATTAAAAAGATAATTTATGCAAGAAAACAAGTTAGTGTTGGAGATTTAAATATTCCAAATGTGCGAGATATTCCATTTAAAGGAGTGAAAATAGAAAATAATCAACCAGTAGTAACTATTATAAGTTCAAATAAGAATTTAAATACTGCAATTAATTATCTGAAAATAGCTGAAAAAGAAGTTTATAAAAATATTGAATAAAAATTAGATAGCAATTATTAAAAAATCACGAAATTATTAAAAAAAATATTGAATAAAAATTAGATAGCAATTATTAAAAAATCACGAAATTATTAAAAAAAATATTGAATAAAAATTAGATAGCAATTATTAAAAAATATTTAAAAAAATAGATAAATAAATTTAAAATTAAATAATGCCTACCAATATTAAAATAAGAATTATAGTACCAATAACAACCAAAAAAGTAGTTATTATCATAGCACCTGTAATACCCATAAATAACTTTGCCTTATTATCAGGATCTCTTAAAAACTGATGAATTGGATCTCTTCTCATTATTTCACCATTAAATCATAGACTTATTTAATACAATATAATATATTAAAAAAGAACTTATTAAATTTTACTTAAAAAATTTAAAAAACTGGTTTTCTTGAAATTTAATAGTAATACTATACAATAAGATATAAATAATTAATGACACCGAATAAAAAAAATAGTTATCAAGTATAACGACGTTATAATATTGTTTTAAAAAAATTGATAGTCCCGAGCGGAGTCGAACCGCCGTCTCCGGGTCCAAAGCCTAGAAGGATTACCACTACCCTACGGGACTATACAACATATAATATTATGTATAACATAATATATAAAGTTAACTAAAATTAAGATTTTAAAATAAAATAATAATCAAAAAACCATTATAAAAATTATAATATTAAAGAAAAAAAGACTAAATATTAAATAAAGATTAAAAATTAATAAAAATTTAAAATTAAAAAAAAGAATAATTAAGAATAAAATAAAAATTAAAAAAGAATAATTAAGAATAAAATAAAAATTAAAAAAGAATAATTAAGAATAAAATAAAAATTAAAAAAAAAGAATAATTAATAATAAAATAAAAATTAAGAGAATAAACACATATTCTATTTTAAGTAAACAAAATATTGATTGCATTTATTTCTAAATTTTAATTATTCTTCTGCTATTTTTAATTGAGCTTTTGCTAAAGCTTCTTCTTCGTTTTTCTCGATTGTAGATCTGATCATCTTCATTCTTACGAAGTTTTCCCTTTCCATCTCTTCAAGTTTCATATTAATAGATTTAATAGTAGCTTGGAATTTAGGAATCATAATGTGCTCAAGAGAGTTTACTCTACGTTTAGTAGCTTCAATCTCATCAGCTAAAAGATAAATGGTTTTTTCTATCTCTCCTAATTCAATAATATATACTAAAGCATTTTCGAATTTTTTAGCTGCTTCATCTAATTGAATAGAAGTATCAGATAAACCATATCCTCTATCAACTAAAGTTCTTGATTCCATTTCCATATCTGCAATAGGTACGGAAACCCCCATAATACTTCTTGAAGAAATATCTACTTTAACAGATTCTTTAACAGATAATGCTGCTTTTTGAACAGCTAAATCACCCATAGTAATTTGAGCTTCAGTAAGTGCTACGTAAGCATCAGATAAGTTAGTTTCTGCATTTTCACGAGCACCTTTAACTCTATCTAAGATGTCGAAAAACTCTTTAATTAAAGCATCCCTTTTTTGTTTTAACAAGCTGTGACCTTTAACTGCAAGTTTTTCTCTATCTTTAAGAGCCAATAACTCCATACGAGTAGGGTTAATACCATCAAGTATTTCTTCTGCCATACTATCCTCCTAAAGATAATATTTCTACCTAAAAACTTTAAAGTTCATTGAACTTAAAAAGCTAACATTTCTAGCTAAAAACTTTAAAGTTCATTGAACTTAAAAAGCTAACATTTCTAGCTAAAAACTTTAAAGTTCATTGAACTTAAAAAGCTAATATTTCTAGCTAATACTTAAGTTTTTGATGAATTTAAAATTAAAATATTGGAATTAGTTTAATGAAATAATATTAATAGTTTCAATAGACTTATTCTGGGTAATATTTTTCAATAAATTCATCTTTTACTCTTTTAAGTTCAGATTTAGGTAATACGGTTAATAATTTCCAACCAAGATCTAAAGTTTCAATAATACTTCTATCTTCATCTTTAGCTTGAGTGATAAACTCTTTTTCAAAGTTTTCAGCAAATGCCAAGAAACTTTGATCTCTTTCAGTAAGAGCATCTTCCCCTACTACTGCAACAAGGTCTCTTAAGTTACGTCCTTCTGCATAAGCAGAATAAAGTTGGTCAGATACACCACTGTGGTCATCACGAGTTTTGCTATCACCAATACCACCACTCATCAAACGAGATAAGGATGGAAGTACGTCTACAGGTGGATAAATACCATTCCTGTGGATATCCCTACTAAGTACGATTTGCCCTTCAGTAATATATCCAGTTAAGTCAGGAATTGGGTGAGTAATATCGTCTTGAGGCATAACTAAGATAGGCATCTGAGTAATAGAACCTTCTTTACCTGCAATACGTCCTGCACGTTCGTAAATACCTGCTAAATCAGTATACATGTATCCCGGGTAACCTCTACGACCAGGTACTTCGTCCCTAGCTGCAGAAATTTCCCTTAATGCTTCACAATAGTTAGATAAGTCAGTAAGTATAACCAATACATGCATATTGTGTTCAAACGCTAAGTATTCGGCAGTAGTTAATGCCATTTTAGGAGTAAGAATTCTTTCAATAGCTGGATCATCAGCTAAGTTCATGAATACAGTTACTTTTTCTAATGCTCCAGTTCTTTCGAAATCTCTCATAAAGAAGTTTGCCTCTTCGTGAGTAATACCCATAGCAGCGAATATTACTGCAAACTCATCGTCTGAACCTACTACTTTAGCTTGTCTTGCAATTTGAGCAGCTAAATCGTTGTGTGGTAAACCAGATCCTGAAAAGATTGGTAATTTTTGTCCTCTTACAAGTGTATTCATTCCATCAATAGTGGAAATACCAGTTTGGATAAACTCTGCAGGGAATTCTCTTGATGCAGGGTTCATAGGACTTCCGTTAATATCGAGTTCCTTTTCAGGAATGATTTCTGGACCACCGTCAATAGGCTTACCGGTACCGTCGAAGATACGACCCATCATATCTTTTGAAACACCAATTTTAGCAGTTTCTCCAGTGAATCTTACTTTAGTGTTAAGGGTGTTTAAGTCAGTAGTACCTTCAAATACTTGAACAACAGCTACATCATCTTTTACTTCTAACACTTGCCCTCTTCTGTGTTCACCGGTAGGAGCTTCAATTTCTACGATTTCATTGTAAGCTACACCTTCAACACCTTCTACTATCATCAAAGGACCAGAAACTTCAGAAACTGTTGTATATTCTCTTGTTTTAATATCTGCGTTCATTTTTATACCTCAGCACATTGTGTTACAACTTTTTCTTGAATTTCTTTAATTCTTGCTTCAAATTCCTCTTCAGGGATGTATTTCATTCTAGCAATGTCCTCTTTAACAGTTAAAGCTGCAATCTCTTTTACATCTGCACCACGTACTACTGCTGCACCTGCTGCTTCATGGAATCTGAGAATGGTTGCTAACATACCTGCTTGTTTAGTTGGAGAACAGTAAGTATCCACATCGTCAAATGCATTTTGCTGCAAGAAGTCTTCTCTTAGCATACGGGTAGTTTCTAAGATTACTTGTTCAGAATCCGGTAATGCATCAGGACCTACTAATTGTACAATTTCTTGAAGTTCTGATTCTTTTTGTAAGAGAACCATAGCTTCGTCCCTGTTTGCTCTCCATTCTTCTGAAGCGTTTTCCTGCCACCAGTTGGTAATGCTTTCTACATATAAAGAGTAACTTTGTAACCAGTCAATGGAAGGGAAGTGACGTTTATCTGCAAGAGATGCATCTAATGCCCAAAATACTTTACAGATACGTAAGGTGTTTTGAGTAACTGGTTCAGATAAGTCTCCACCAGGAGGTGATACTGCACCTACTACAGTAACAGAAGATTCTTTAGGATCTTGACCAATAGTAATCACTCTTCCAGCCCTTTCATAGAACTGAGCAAGTCTAGATGCTAAGTATGCAGGGTAACCTTCTTCCCCAGGCATTTCTTCTAATCTTCCAGAAATCTCTCTCATAGCTTCTGCCCATCTGGAAGTAGAATCTGCCATAAGTGCTACATCGTAACCTTGGTCACGGAAGTATTCTGCAATAGTGATACCAGTATATACACATGCTTCACGAGCTGCTACTGGCATGTTAGAAGTGTTTGCAATAAGAACAGTTCTATCCATAATTGGATTTCCAGTTTTAGGGTCAGTGAGGAATGGAAACTCGGTAAGTACCTCAGTCATTTCGTTTCCACGTTCTCCACATCCAATATATACCACAATATCTGCATCTGCCCATTTAGCTAATTGTTGTTGAGTAACAGTTTTACCTGAACCGAAAGGACCAGGAATAGCTGCTGCTCCTCCTTTAGCTAAGCAGAAGAAAGTATCCTGTGCTCTTTGACCAGTGATAAGTGGAATATCCGGATCCAGTTTTTCTTTGTATGGACGTCCTTTACGAACAGGCCATTTTTGTAACATTTGAATTTCTTTTATTTCATCAGCAGTTTCAATTTCTGCAATAGTTTCAAGTACAGTGTATTCTGCTTTTGTAGCAATAGATTTTACAGTACCTTCAACCATTGGAGGAACCATAATCTTTTGAACAACTGCAGATGTTTCTTGTACTTGTCCAAGAATATCTCCGCCAGTAACTTTATCCCCTACTTTAGCAATAGGCTCAAAAGTCCATTTTTTCTCTTTGTCAATAGAAGGTACATCAATACCTCTAGCAATATAATCACCAGAAATATCTTTAATTACCTCTAAAGGTCTTTGAATTCCATCAAAAATAGAACCCATTACACCAGGTCCAAGTTCTACAGATAATGGACCTCCAGTACTTTCTACTTTTTCGCCAGGTTTTACCCCAGCAGTTTCTTCATAAACTTGAATGGTAGCGGTGTCACCTTCGAGCTCGATAATCTCACCAATGAGCCTTGCTTCACCGACTCTTACCACTTCATACATTTGAGTTCCTCTCATACCATCTGCAACGATAACAGGACCTGCAATTTTAATAATATTTCCTTCATTAATCATTTAACCATCTCTACCCCGATAACTCTCTTTATAAGAGCTGCCATTTGATCAGCACCGCCTTCAGATGAACCAGATTTATCTGGTATCTCAATAATCATTGGTAACACATCAGAACCAAGACGTTTATTAATATGTTCTCTTATGTTATCAGCTATCTTTTGTGTAATTATAATAATTGAAATTTCGTCCTTCAATAACTCATCAAGAGTGTTTTTAGCTTCATCATCATTATTTACAATAATACCTTTTTTAACTCCGCCAAGTTTAAAACCAGTGACAGTATCGATATCTCCTATAATAGCAACATCACTCATACTAACATCTCCCTAATTTTAGATATTGGGAAGTCAGCTTCTCTTTTAGATCTTGCAATTATCTTTAAGTTTTTGATTTCAACTTCTTTTTGAGATAAGAATCCTATTATAGGTCCAATACCTAATGGTTTTTTCATAGAATAGGATTTTGCAGAGTCAACTAAAAACTTATCTAAAGCTTTTTCAAAGAGAGCTACAGATCCAGTTTCATTGTATTCCGGAAGAACATCACTAAGTACTTCAGAGTATTTGGTTCCTTCTAATGAAGAAATAACTCCAGTGACACCTTCTGTTTCCATGAGATCTTTAAGCTTCCATTCTCTTAATTGGTATCCGCTATTAATCATATATGGACTAATAGCATCGTAATCTAATCCATCAACTTTTGCCCTTAATATTAATTTAATATTAGCTACATCTACTTGATTACCGACATATGAATAGAGAATTTGTTTATTCTCATCAGATGGAGTTTCAGAGGAAGCAAGTAACTTATCTAAATAATATTTATCTAAAGCAGATTCTAAAGGAAGAATCATAGCTGTTTTTTCATATTCAGGAAGTACTTCTTCTAAAACTGGCGCATATTCAGTTCCATCCAATCCTGCAACAACATCAGTTACAGTATCAACGTCAGATAAACGTTCTAAATCTCCATATAAAGAACCGGTAGGAATTAAAAGTTCTTCAGTAGCTTCTTTACTTAATCTTGCTTCTTTAGCAGTTAATAAGCTTTTAATATTAGCAATGTCAGATTTTTTTGCCATTACTTTAAATGAAGATTGAATTCCTTTAGGAGCCATTCTTGAAACTAAATCGTAAGTTTCACCAAGTTGAATATCTAATGCTTTTTCAAGTGTATAATTATCTAAGTATTCGGCATAGTCAGGAGATCCTCTAATATAATTAGTAATTTCATCAATGTTGTTTGCTTCAACAAGTTCAGAAATCTGTTTTTCATCAAACAATCTCCCTTTTCTTGCTCTTACTCTCGCATTAGGATGAAGATATGGATAAACATCTAAGATTGGTCTAGTTGCAACAATTACAATAATTGCACCAATAACTACAAATGCTAAAAGAACTATTGCTAAAAATGCCTCATTAGAAAGTCCTAAGGAACTTATGATTGTAGCAATTTCATCAGCCATAATTCATCTCTCCTAATCAAATAAAGTTTTTGCAACTTCTGAACGTAATGATTTTTTAAATCTTAACATTCTGGATTCAATAGTGTTATTAACTTGAATTTCACCATTTCTAGTTCTTAATATAGCTCCACCGATGGTATCGATAGGTTCACCAATTTCCAAAGTAGTTTCAACTTCAGTTTCAGAGAAAACATCTTTAGCTATAGCATTAAGATTAACAGGTTTATTTCTATCTTTGATTAAAGATTTGACTTTATCAGCAATAGAATCTAATTTACCTTTAACTTTATCAATGTCATCCTCTTTTAATAAAACGATTAAATCTCCGCCACCAATTTCAGTAGCTGCTTCTTTAATCATTTCAATTAATGATTCTATATATTCTTCATCATCAGTAGCTGCTTTATTTTTTAAATCTTCAGTAGCTTTACTGAAAGTTTCTTCGATTACCTCTTCTTTTGCCCCTAATTCTGCCCTACGAGCATTCATTTTAGCTTCAGAAATAATTTGTTGATATCTCATTTCAGCCTGTTTTTTAGCATCTTCTGAGATTTTAACCTTAGTAGCTTCAGCTCTTTTTTCACCATCAGCTAAAATAGCATCAACTTTTACTTGAGCTTCACTACTATTTGCATCAGCTTTATTTTGAGCTTCAGACATTATGTTAGAGACAATTTTGTCTGCCCCAGAGCTCATATAATTGACCTCCTTAAGCTAATATTCCACCGAATACCATAAGTAAGATAGCAATCAAGAATCCGTAAATAGCCTGAGTTTCTGGTAATGCAGAGAAAATAATACCTCTTGCAAACATGTCATTATCTTCAACGATAGCGCCAACAGAGGAAGCTGCTGCCATACCTTGTCCCATACCAGAACCTAAACCTGCAAATCCAATAGATGCACCTACACCAATAGCTACAATACCTGCAGTAGTGGAAATACCTTGGCCTTGACCTAATAATCCTGAAAATACAAGTAATAAAATAGCAATCAAGAATCCGTAAATAGCCTGAGTTTCTGGTAATGCTGAGAAAATAATACCTCTTGCAAACATATCGTTATCTTCTGCTACAGCACCAACGGATCCAGCTGCTGCCATACCTTGTCCTAAACCAGAACCTAAACCAGCAAAACCAATTGCCACACCAGCACCAATAGCTGCTAAAGCAGTACCTAAAGCAATTTCTACCATATAATATATCTCCTTAATTAAATTGTTTAAATAAATAATTAAATATAATTTTTATTATATTTCTAAATAGAACTTAAAGTTCTTGAATAAAGAACAGATGTCCTTTAAAAATTTTTAATATGATTTCTCATAATTTATAACCTTAAATATAAAATCACATTTCCAATAATTTCAATTTAAGTATTGAATTATAAAACTATAAATCTAAATTTGATTATTTTTTGATTTTTGTAAATTGTCTTTTAGCTTTAAAAGCTTCAAATGAGTTTTTTCCACCCATATAGAATTGAGAGAAGAATTCCACATAGTTAAGACGCAAAGCGTTAACACCAGCACCTAACACTTGGAAAAGGAAGTTAGCAATATGCCCGCCAATAAAGACGAAAACAGCTAAAGCAATACCTACAACTGGAATCATCTCATTTACCATGTTAGTTAAGATGTTTACAGTCATCGCAATACCACCAGTAGCTAAACAAAGAGCTAAAAGACGAGCGTATGACAATACATCTCCCATGAATCCAAATACATCCATAAGTCCGTAAGCACCGTTACCCCATATAAGCATAGCAAGAGCAGCTATAATCAATACTGCACCTAATGCCATACCAATCATACCAAGAGCTGGGAATAAGTACCCTAACGCCAATAGAATAATACCAAGTTCAAATACAAACCATACGATTTGAGAACCAATAGCGTCTTTTTTATTTCCATATCTTAAATTATCAATTGCACCTACTATAAAACCAATATTGGTATAGATTAAACCAATTACAATTGCAATAACTAAGATAGTTGCCGGGTTTTTAAATGCATTAATAGAATCGATTACAGTTGGAAGTGCAGGACCCATACCTAAAATTCTGGTATATAAATCCCCAAGTAAACCATTAGTAAAGAGACCTAAAATAATAGACCAAATACCACTTGCCAAGATGATTAATCCACCATCATGCATAGTTTTGTTGATTTTACCCATTCCTCTGTATAAGATAATACCGATAATTACAACAAAAAGACCATATCCTGCATCGGTTAAACAGAAACCGAAGAATAATGGAAAGGTAAGAGCTACAAATAAAGTAGGATCTATTTCATTGTATTTTAAAGGGGAGTACATTTCAACTAATAATTCATAAGGCTTTGCATATGTGCAATTTTCTTGTAAAACTGGAACATCTTCGGAATTATCTGGAACTTCTTCAACTTCCATAATTGCATGGCCATCAGTAGTAGTCTCAATAATATTTTGAGCTTTTTCTACATTCTTTTCAGGTACCCATGCTTCGAAGACAAATGTTTTATCAGTTTCGGCAAAAGTAGCGAAAACCTCATTTTTCTCTTTTTCATTTTCTAATTGTTCTTTTAAAGCAAGAACTTCATCATCCCATTTTTCTGCTACAACTTTTAATTCAGCTTTAGCTTGGGATCTTTCACTTTCGATAGCTTGGAGTCTGGATTCAGAAGAGGAAATAAGACTATCCGGTCTTCCTTCTAAACTTTCAGTTTCAAACTTCTCGAATTCATTTTTCCTAAGTAAGGTATAGACATTATCTTTATACTTATTAGCAACGACTACAACCATGATATTATATTCTTTTTCTTCGTCTGGAACTAACTCATAAAAGAGCTTATCTGTAATCTTACTGTATTCATCTTTGAATTTCTGAGCGGACTCAGCAGTGATCCTACCAACAATGGTAGAAGTGTACTTTGAATCAGTTAATAGACCTAAATCCATATCTAAATATTTTAGCTTTTTAGCTAATTCTTTATTTGATTCAAGCATACTCTCTTCACTGTCTAGTGCGGCTAACTTATCTTCAATACCTTTTGTTTCACCTTCAACCTGGTCTAATGTTGATTCTGCATAAGCTATTAAGCTTTCAGTACCAACGTCCTCAACTTCTTTAGGAACCGGAAGATCTGGACTGATAAAAGACATTATCAGCTCTTTCATACTCCTGCCTTCAGACAATGAATCTCCCAATAAATCAGAAAGTGCACTTGTCTTCATAAGAAGTGAAGAGATTTTGCCAGTACGGGGTGTAACTTTTGAAGGTTTCAAAAGTTCTGCTAGCTTAGGATCTTGCTGAATACGTTCAGAAATATCATTTATTTGAACAACACCCTCGTCGTGAAGTGCCGCCACTGTCAAACTAGCGTATTTGTCCAAAGTTATAACGTTAAGTTTACGCATTCTCGCAGTTCTAAACATTATCTCACACTATAAAATATTTTTAACAATAATTGAAGCAGCTTCATCTATATTATTTCTAGCCTTATTTTTGATGGTTTCAACATCATTTTCAGCTTTAGAACTTATAGAAGTAGCTTCTTTCTTTGCATTTTCTTCTGCATCAAAAACAGTAGATTGAGCTTCTTCGTTAGCTTCATTCTTAGCAATTTCAACCATTTCATTTGCTTTTAAAGTAGCATCATCAATCATAGCTTTCGCATCGACTGTTGATTGTTCTACTAAGGAATCAGCATCACTTTCAGCTTTTTTTATTTGGATAATAGCTTCTGATATCCCTGCCATAATAAATCACCATGGTATATTAATTTCTATTTTTGTTAATATATATATTTTATTATAATAGGATAATAAAAGGAGAAATCATAATTAGAATATGATGATACAATGAGAATATAATTAGAATATAATTAGAATATAATGAGAAATCTATAGTGAAATTAAAAAATAAAATTTACTTGTAAAATCATAATAGCTTATGAAAAATGAATAAAAATCTAATAAAAAATTCTAGAGAAACTGAAAAAACATTTAGTAGATAAAAAACCTTAAAATTAATAAAAAGCAAAATAAAAGTATTAAACTAAAGGTTTTAAAATTATTAAAAACAAATCTCATGAAAAAATCTAAGATTTCATGAAATAAAAAAAATAGTAAAAATTGTTAAGAAACTGGTCTGAAAATAAATGAAAATTTTAATCAAATTTTAAAGATTCAAACTTAAATTATATATGGAACAGTCTTAAAAAGACAGAGGTAATTTTCCAAGATATGCTGCAACAGCTATTGCAAGTAATATAATACCAAATAAAATGAAAATAAGATTATATGGCATTAATAAAAAGCTAATACCTACTGCAAGGAATATTAATCCATCCATAAAAATTGCTGCTTTAGTCCAACTAGGTTCAAAAACAGTTAATGCAAGTGTCCATCCCACTGCAACAAGTACAACTGTTGAAGCAATAACATCTAAAGTTACTGGACTTGAATCAGCATAATTCCATAAGCCTAAAACGATTAAAATAGCTGAAAAAGCTAATAAAATAATAGATTTCTTTGTTAATCTCATAATATCCTCTTAAATCTCTTTTTTGTAAAATGCATAATAATAGTTAATTATAATAATTATACTTAAATTGTTTTAATTCTAATTATTCTAATTCAAATAAATCTGATTCATAAGAATCATTTTAATTCTAATTATTCTAATTCAAATAAATCTGATTCATAAGAATCATTTTAATTTTAATTATTCTAATTCAGATAAATCTGATTCATAAGAATCATTTTAATTTTAATTATTCTAATTCAGATAGCTCAATAGCTTTATTCCAAGTTGATTCATCATAAAATACTTCTAACTCTCTTACACTATCAAATTCAAGTGGATTTCCCTCATCATCCTTATTTTCAGTTGTTATTAAAATTACATTAGATTTTTTAAAAATACTGTATGCAAAATAAACAACATTTACCAAAAGAACATAAGCATTAAAAAATATAGCAATAAGAAGAAAAGGAAGATGAATTAAAAGATTTCCATAATTATTTTTCTTCAATAATACAAAATTACTATCTTCCCCTTTAATAGAATACTTAGATTCTAGAAAAAGATCAGATAATTGATACATAACCTCACTATCACGTGCATGCACTATTTTTGGTTTCATAATATCAACTAAGCTAAAGAATCGAATATTTCAACAATAAAGAATTGTTATATCAAATAAATAAAGAACTGAATATTAGTAAATCAATAATTATTTGTATAAAATATTGGCATAAAAATTCAATGATCACTTCTATAGACTATAAACTATAGACTATAAAAAATTATAGACCATAAAAATTAATAGCTATTTGTATATAACCAATTCATCAATAGATTTTCTAGGAGTGTCTCTTGGTTCTGCATTTCCATATCCTAAAGGAGTAAATAAGACAGCTTCCCATTCATCATCTAGGTCTAAGAATTCTTTTGCTTTATCTGGTTTAAATGCTGCAATAAAGCAAGTGTTTAAACCGACATCTTCAGCTGCAAGAATCATATGGGTCATTACGATAGTTGCATCAATATCAGCAATATTCTTATTGTCATATCTTCTAGTCCATGCTTTTTCTTTAGAAGCAAGAACACAAAGAGCTATTGGTGCTTGTGTAAACCAATCAGGACTATAAATAGCAGTTAATTCTTCTTTATACTTTCTAGTATCGATTACAACTACTTTAAAAGCTTGGAAATTTGCTCCAGTTGGAGCAAGTTGAGCAGCTTTTAAAACTTTATCTAATTTTTCCTGCTCCACCTCTTTATCTTCAAAACCCCTCATACTGTATCTTTGTTCAATAAGGTCAAAAAATTCCATTTAAATTTCTCCTATTTAAATTTCTCCTATTTAAATTTTTCCTATTTAAATTATTAATAAAAACAATATAATATTTAAATTGCCCCTATTTAAAATATTAACCTAAATATTAACCTATTTAAATTATTAATAAAAACAATATAAAACAAAATATAATATATTACTTAACATATATTATTATAATTACTAATTATTACTATTAATTTATTAATTATTTCATATAATTTTATTTGTATGGTCTCTATTTTTCATCAATGTCTCTATTTTTAAAGCCTTCATAAACAATATTTTCTAAGTCACAGAAACGTCTGAATTTTTCTTCTTCTTGCATTTCTTCATAAGCATGAGCAACAAGTCCTGGTAACCTGCCAATCATAAAAATACCTAAACCTAATTGGCTATCAAAGCCTAAATCAGAAAGCAATCCTGCATTAACTCCATCAACATTTAAACAAACTCCCTTCTTTTCAGATAAAACGCTTTCTATAACAAGTGCTAATTTAGTATGTGGGCCAATAGCTGATTCTAAAATAGCCAAATCCAACAATCTAACTGCACGAGGATCTTTATCATGGTATCTGTGACCAAAGCCAGGTATTCTCTTTGATTCAGACTCATATTTATTTACAATTTCAATAGCTAATCTAGCAATTCTTTTATTAAGATCCCCTTTATCTGTATTTTCAAGATTTAAAGTTCTTATAGAATTTTGAAATAAATTCATAGCTTTTTCAATAGCACCTGCATGGTTTTTACCAAATGACAGTAAACCTCCTGCAACAGCATTATTAATATTTGCCCCTGAAGATGCTATTAATCTTGCAGACTGAGTGCTTGGAGGAGTTACACCATGATCACAAAATGAAACTAGTATATGGTTAAAAATCTTAGCTTCCCTTTCAGAGGGCAATCTTTCTTTAAGTAATAAAAATACCATTTCTGCAAAACTAAGATTTGTAATTAAATCTTCTTGCCTATAGCCTCTAGTAGATAGTTCATCAGGCTTTACATCAGTGATACTAGTTTTAATATTTTGTTCGGGAAATTTAAAACCATTTTTAATAGGTTTCTGATTATCTTTCATAATATCTCCTTAGAATAATCATTAATAATCATCAATAGTTTTTTATTTATATAATTATTTTTTATTATAATTGTTTTTAACTCATAGAAAAGTCAAACTCTTAACTAAAATTCAAAACTTGAAACTCTTGGTTCTACAAAACATGCTGGGCGAGTTGCTACTATTCTAACTCCACTTGCTCTTTGGCTACCGATATTTACAAAGGAGCCTAAAACAGTTGTCCTGCCACCAAGACCTAAAGGACCAATGTTTGTTTTATTCAACTCATCAGATATATATTTTTCAATATCCGATTGAATGTTTAAATTGCCATGAGCCATAGCTCTTAAGATAAGAGCATTTGCTTCAAAGTGAGTTCTGCCAATACCAATAGCCGGAATTGAAGGAGTGCAACCTAAGATGGATAAAGATTCTTTAAGCCAATCCAGCGCTTCATTAAATACCCTCATTGAATCTCTTTTATGAAAGATTCTATAAGTTTTAGCCCTTATTTCAGGACCTCCCCCTTCCAATAAAACAGTGACTTTTATTTTATCATCATCTTGAGCAATTGATCTTCCATAACTGGATTCATCATTTTCTTCTATTAAAAAAGAAACAGGTTTCACCATGCTGGACTCTTCAAAAAGGCCCTTTGATTGGTTTATCCTTTCAATGCCATTACCTTTAACTGCCATTGGCCTACCTGGAAGTTTATCTAAACCCTGAGCAATACCTATATTTATTTCATTGAAAAAGTCTTTAGGAATCTCTCTATTTTTGCCTATTTCCATTAAAACATGTGGAATTCCTGTATCATCACATAAAGGAAGTTTATTTTGACAAGCTACTTTAAAGTTTTCAATCATTCCCTCTAAAGCCCAAACTGCATTTTCATTATTCAATTCTTTTTCTAATTTTAAAGCATCCAGATAGGCATTTAATCTATCTTCACTATATGAGCTACCTGCTTTAACAACTGCATTTTGAACTTTTTCAATTAAATCCATAATATCAACAAATAAATTTTGAATTTTAAAAAACTATCCATATTTATAAAAAAAATTCACTACTTTAAATTAAAAGATTTTTAAATTAGAACTTACTCATAATAGCTTCTGGATAATGTCTTTCAATTAAATCTCTAATTAAAGCTACTTGTTTAGCTCTCTGTCTAGCTTCTTTATCACTTGTATCCCAACTGTGATGTTTGGCAACAGATCCACCAGTTTTTAGGTAAATTGGGCTTGTTAGTCTAATCATCTCAGGAACTTCATAATGACGGATAAATCCTCCTGTAGATTTAGGGTTTTCTGTATGTACATCAATTGGAATATCTATTGCATCACGTAAGGATGCAAGCATTGGAATTTGTAAATCTCTTACAGGATTTAATGAATTTAAACCAATTGATTCAAATAATTTAGCTGAAGCAGGATTAGAACATCCTGCATGGGCAGATAATTTAAATTTTAAATCCTTTGGAAGTTCTCCTAGATTCCTCATTTTAGAAAGCACAAAGAGTAAGCCTTCATCATACAATAAAATTCCTCTAACTCCCAATTCAACTGCTCTTTTAACATCTTCAATTGCATAAACAAGATTGTCATAACCTCTTAATCTGTATCCAATACGTTTTCCTTCCTCTGTTTGGACAGTTGCACTTGTATCATATGGAGCTCTTGGACCTACAGCTAAAAATAATTGAATATTTGCTTCACTTGCCAAATCAAGCATTTGACAAATTTCATCATCTAATAAAAACATTATCCCCTTAGTTTGAGTAGCTCTATGAATAGTTAAATCATAATCATTACAAGCATTTAAAAGAGATTCAAGTGCAGAAGGGCCCTGTATTCCAGGAACTTCAAATCTATATTGCCCTCCATCTTCAAATCGCTTTTCTGATTTGTAATCATTATCTATCTCATTTATTCCTAATTTTTCTAATGATTTTTTAGTTTCATCCATCATAAAAATCACTTTTCATTGATAACAATTATATCTTTTAAAAACCATTTTAATTATAAAGATCACTTTTCATTGATAACAATTATATCTTTTAAAAACCATTTTAATTATAAAATCTATAAAAAGATTGTAGAAAATTATTTATTATCTAATAAATCTAATTGCTTAAAAACTTCATGAATTGACTTACTTTCCATATGTTTAATTATTTGTAGTTTATTCATATTAAACTTAGGATTTAAAAGCTTGAACTTTTCTAAAATATCTTCTAATAACAAGGGGTTTTCCACTTCCCCTAATGGATAATAAGTAGTATACTCTAAATTATTTAATGAATTAAAATCATTGTCTTTAAATTTGATTATTACTTTAGATGGTCTTTTATCAGGAGTTAATTGATTAAATTCATCATTATTAATAATATTAATCTTATTTATTGTTTCTTTAATTTTTAAAATATCTTTAGCAAAATCATCCCCATCAAAAATATCTTTATCAAAATTCACCCCATCAAAAAGACCATTATCAAAATTTACCCTATCAAAAAGACCATTATCAGCTAATTCATCAATTGAATCTAAACTTAAGTCATTAGAAACTAAAGAAATAGCTACAGCATATGGTAAGGATTGTTTTAAATCTTGAAGATTTTTTGGATTATAATTATCATGTTCACTTGCTATTTTATAAGTCTCTACATCAATTGATTTTATTAAATCAAGACAATCCGAATAATTTAGCTTAGAATTTGAATTTAAATCATTTAAATCATCTTTTAAAGCTAAAGCAGAATCAATAGCTGAATGAATATGTCTGCAAAATGGATATTTTTTTAAATAAACCTCATTTATATGGAATTTATTTAAATTGTCTTTTAAAAATTGAGATATCTTTAAAGAATCAATATCCCCTTTATTATCACTGAAACTATCATAAGATTTAGTAGCCATAGCTTTTAAAAAGCCTTCCTTACCATCAATTAAAGACTCCCCACCAGTAAAGCCATTTTTAGCTAAAAATGCTGATAAAATTCCATTATAGACAGCAGCTCCAGCATGTAAAGATTTACCCATAGTTCCAGCATGATCTGCTTCAAGAAGACCTGATGATTGGGTAGCGGATAAAGCCAAGCAATGTTCAGTTTTTTCCAAATCTAATTTTAAAAGCTTAGATGCAACTGCACCGGATGTTAAAGCTCCAATAGTTCCTGTACTATGAAATCCTTGATTTCTATGACTTGGATTAACAAGCATACCTAATACAATAGCTACTTCATATCCAAGAACAATAGCTTCAAAAAACTCTTCTCCACTGATATCCAAATCTAAATTACTATCACAAACCATAGCTAAAACAGTTGAAAAAACAACTGAACCAGGATGTAATTGAGCCAATCTATGACCATCATCTAAATCTAAGCTATGAGATGCAATTCCATTAATAAATCCTTTATTTAATAAATTAAAATCATCATGAAAATCATTATCATATAATTCAAATATTGTTTTAATAGCTATTTTAGAGTTTTCAGTTTCTAATCCTCTAAAATAAACTGCCAAATAATCTAAAAAGCATAATTTAGCCTTTTCAATAGATTCCTTAGGAATATCCTCATATCTTAAGTCAATCAAATATTTAGACAATTCATCAATAATCATAATCATATCTTTATAATTACTATATAATAAATATGGCATAGTTTTAATAATTATGGCATAGTTTTAATAATTTTAAAAAAATAACAAAAACAATGCTAATAAAAAAAGAGAAAATATTAAATCAAAAATAACAAAAGCAATGCTAATAAAAAAGAGAAAAGATTAAATTAAAGATTATAAAAATTAAAAAAAGAAAAAATAACTGAAATCATATAGAGCCAGTCATCATAAGAACCATTTGTGCAATAAATGCAGAACCTAAATAAGTTCCTGCAATTACAAATATTGTAATAACAATACCTCTCCAGCCTATCTTTTTAAATTTATTCCAATCTTTACCAATTGCTATACCTACATAAGCAAGGAAAACAGTACAGATTGAAGACAATTCAATTTGAGACACATAATAAACAACTGTACTTGAAGCTGGAGAGAATGGTAAGGCCAAAGCTAAACCAATTAAACTTATATAAACAATTGAAGAAATATTAAAAGGCAATTCTCTCTCTAAAACCATGCCTACAATAGTTATCACAGATAAAATAATCATACCAATAAAGGCTTCATTCATAGGATGTTTATAACCTACATAGTTACCTACACAAACAATAAATGAAAATATAAGTAAAAATACAGACCATCTAAATAATTTATTCTTACTTACATGTTGAGATTCTTCTATTAATTCCATTTTTGAACCTCCTCTTTAGTTTCATCATCTTTTTCATATTCCCTACCAATTATAGGTTCTAAGTGTTTGTATAAGAATTCAGTGAGAGGAATGGAAAGTAATATACATTCATAAATTCCAAAACAGAATGAAATTAAATTACTGCAACCTGCAAATGCTTCAATATTAGTAGCTAAAGCAGGATACATATGTACTAATGGAGATACTGCAGCAGCATTCATACTTGCACTTCCAATACCACAAGCCATAGCCATAGCATATGGGTGTAATGGCAAAACAGAAGCAATGATACTTACTAAGAAACTAATAAAGATAGTTCCTATCATAGTACCAATTACAAATACAGTTAAAACACCACGTGCTTCATCTGAATCAAAACCATACTTATCAATAATAATTCCCAGGTTAGGTTCACGGCAAATAGAACTTGTCATACCAATAGTTTCACGTTTAAATCCAAGTAATAATGCAACAGGTAATGCTAAAAAGATTGTACCTAAATTACCTAATTCCTGAAGTAATAATGCAGGACCTACCTGTAAAATTATATGAATAGATTGGCCGCTTGAAATAGCTAATTTTGCAATTAGCGGACCAATAAACACTAACATAGCACCTTGAGCCACTTTAGATTGCTTTTTACCTACAATCTTAAATGGTTTTAACAAGTAAAGAGCTAATCCTATAATCATTGCATAAAGTAAAGGCATTGTAACAATACTAATTGATGAACCAATATTGAATGTTCTAATTCCAATTGTTTCTGCAATAATTACTAAAAAGAATACAACAATATGTAAATTATATTCCTTCCACGGAGGTCTTTTTTTTATCGCTTTGTCGGTTTTATCCCTAAAAGTATAATCGTAATTATCTTCACTAATAACTTCTCACTCCTTTAAGAAAATAAAATAATGAATATTATAAAAAGTCAAAATTTTTTAGTAATTAAAGCTATTTATCATGATTTATCATGATTTAAATTGCATAAATTAGAATTAATTAAAAAACTATCTTTTACTTTTAGTTTTAAATTTCTTACTTATAAATTAATCTATTTAATTCTAAAAAATTATAAATAATGATAATTTATTACCAATAAAGTAAAAAATATTAAAAAATGATTAACTTTATAAAAAATTTATGAAAATTATAACAAAGTGATAAAAATTTTTAATAAATAATAAAAAGCGAATAAAAAATCAGATTAAAAAATCGCCTTAATAATCAAAAATAGCTTTAATAATATTAATAATTAAAGAAATTAATAAATCAATCTAAATCCATAGGAATAAGAAATTAATAATTAAAGAAATTAATAAATCAATCTAAATCCATAGGAATAAGAAATTAACAATTAAAGAAATTAATAAATCAATCTAAATCCATAGTAATAAGAAATTAATAATTAAAGAAATTAATAAATCAATCTAAATCCATAGTAATAAGAAATTAATAATTAATCTAAATCCATAGTAATAAGAAATTAATAATTAATCTAAGTTCATACGAATTAGAGGTTTAGATAAATGACGTCTAGCTGAAACTGGAGTTTCATAAAATTTGCCATTGATTAAACTACGCTCTACTATCTCAGGAACCTTATCATCAGAGCCTATTTTCCTACCACAGTTTTTACATTTAAAACCCTTTCCTTTACCTGCTGAGGTCATCCTCTTACCACATTCACAAATAGGATTCTTGTAAAGAAATTGATTAAGCTTTAAAACTTGGAACTTTTCAATATTAAAGGTATTTTGTTCACCTATTCCACCATAAACCTCTATTTCATCTCCAGCTTTTAATTCAGCTACAATTTTTCTAAAATTCTTAGTTGGTTCATATGCTCCACACTCAATTTCACCACTTTCATCATACAAAGTGAAAAACATGTGCCCCCCTTCAATTATATGAGGCTTGTCTTTAACAATCCCCCTTACTTTATAGCAGGAATACTGTTTAAGCTCACTTATCCTATTTGCATTTTGAATATGCATATCTGTATGTTGATTTGTTTTAAAAATACATGAATCGGCAATTCTTTCATTCGGTATAACGATATCCCTTGCAATATCCAAAACTTCAGGATTATTAGATCTTATACCATATAGAATAGGGCATGGAGTTTTAGGTTCAATAGCTAAATATTCACCATCAATATTTTCAAAAGTTTCAGGAAAAGTTTCTTTATCCATCCTAACAACAGAATCATAATCAATTTCACGTAAAGTTCCATACCTAGAAGAATCCCTATATGCTAAAAGTTCATAGGTATAATCTTCTAAAGGACAGGAAATAGCTGCAATAGAGCCAATGATTCCTCTGCCTTTTTTAAATTTATGAATTTCAGCACCGATTTGACTGGCAAATTCTTCTGCTTCTTCTATAGTTATTATTGAGTAAATGGCTTTAAATGCATATCTAATCATTTCTTCAGTGATTTCACCTTTATAGAAGACAACTCCAGGATTAGTGTTATCACAATCCATGATTGAAAGCTCGCTAACAAACTTAAGCACTATTTCTTTTGCCAGATCTATCTTTTGATTTAAATCTAATTTAAAAGAGATCCCTCCGTTTCCCCTGGTTTTAAATTTGGCAAAGGGATTTAGGCGAATTAAACGTGGAAAGCCAATAATTTCAATATCGTTCTTTTTAAACTCCTTTAAAATAGCAGATGCTAAAAATGTAGTGCACATTCCATCTGGAGAGTCTGTATCATCAATTCCTATATAAAAATAATCCATATTAATCAATCACTGAATTTTATAAAAATAAATTTAAAATAGGCTATTTTTATTGATTATGAAAATTAAAATAGTCAATTTTATATTAACCTTAAAAGATAATAATATTATTAAAATTTATTTAAACTAATTAATAAAAATTATCTTATAATATAATAAAGCCATCTGAAAAATAAATTAATTCATTAAGTAAAAAAATTTATTTCATTAGAAAAGATTTATTTTCATTAAATAAAAAAGGGGAGATCCTATGGCAATAACTAATAGGAATCAATTAATAGGAGAAGTTTATCAATTACTAAATAAGGAAGGTTTTGAAACATCAAATATCTATGATCAAAGCTGTTTTGATTTAGTAGCCCGTAAAAAATTGCTCATTTTGCTTTTAAAAGTCCTCATAAATATTGACAGCATTAATGAAGCACATATTGAAGAAATTAGACAAATTTCTAATGTTTTCTTAGCTTCTCCAATTATTGTAGGTATCAAATCTAAAAATCATATCTTAGAAGAAGATGTTGTTTATGAAAGACATGGCTTACCTGCAATTGGCCTTGAAACTCTTAAAAACATGATTGTTTATGATGAGTATCCTGAAATTTTAGCAGACCGTGGAGGATACTATGTTCAAATTAATGGAAATGTTTTAAAAGAATACAGAGAAGAGTATAACTTATCTTTAAAAGATTTAGCTGATTTGGCACATGTTTCAAGAGCTACAATGTATAAATATGAAAAGGGAATGGTTAGAGCCAATACAGAAACTGCTATGCTTCTTGAAGAGATTTTAAATACTAAGATAACACTTGACATAGATTTGTTTGAGCCATACCAAGAAGATATTAAATTAAAAGCAGATACAAGTAATTTAAATCAAACTCAAGGAACCAATGCTCAAAATTTAGCTAAATTAGGCTTTGGAGTAGTTTCAACTAATAAAAGTCCATTTGATGCACTTGCTAAAGCAGAAATAGCTACTAAAAAGAAAGAGCAAAACCCATTAATAGCTAACTTAAATGTTCAAGACGAGCAAAATACAAAGACATTAAATAAAATGGCAATTAGTTTAAAAGATCTTTCCCTTGTAACCTCTTCAAATCCCTTCTTTGTTCTTGAAGATGATAAAATTAAAGATTCAATTGATGGAATTCCAGTTATTAAATCATGGGAAATGAAAGAGTTTGAGAATTCTAAAGAGTTTTTAAAATTAATTAAAGAAAGAAGAAATAATTAATTGATATTAATTAAAAAAAGAAGAAACAATTAATAATGAATATTAATTAAAAAAAAGAAGAAACAATTAATAATGAATATTAATTAAAAAAAGAAGAAAAATTAAATCAATGATTAAATAAATTTATTTTGTATATGATTATTAAATTAAAAGGTGGATAATATGGATTTTAACAATAATAGAGCAATGATTATTCTTGTTCTTGCATTAATCTTAGCTGTTTTTTTAACTTTATATGTTGGAACTATAAATCCAGTAATAGCTGGATTAGGTATACTGGCGATAATTGTAATTGTAGCTAATATTTACATTGAAAAAGTTAAAAAATAGATAAAAATAGAAATAAAAAACCTAAAATAAAATAAGTTAAAAAAATTTTAATCCCTATTTTTCTATTGTCCAAAGCAACAAAAATCTTAATCCATAATTTTCTATTGTCCAAAGCAATAAAAATTTTAATCCATATTTTATGTTGTAAAAGGCAAGAGAAGATCTAGCTTAGCCATCTAAATTAATTCTCTCTGGTGCAGTATAAAGGTTAAATCTATCACCACGTACAAAACCAATCATAGTAATATTTCCCTTTTCTGCAATATCATAACCAGAACCTGCAGGAGCAGCATTAGAAACCAAAATAGGAATACCTACCCTAACTATTTTTATAAGCATGTCTGCAGGCATTCTGCCACTGTAGCTTATATAGGACTTAGACAGATCAAATCCTGATTTAGCTGCAGCACCAATTACTTTATCAACTGCTACATGACGGCTTACATCTTCACGAGTGATGAACTGATTTCCATAAACCAATTGAGCAACATGAACGCTACCTGTAGCTTGCCAAATCTCTGCTTTATCTGTAAGTCTTTTCATATTTGCAATTATTTCACTTGCATTAACAACCAAATCAGCATCAATAGCTTCAATATTTTTAAGTTCACTTCTCCATCCACCTGCACTATCAGACATTATACATTGATAAGATAAAACATCCCTATCTAGTTCTGGTTTTTCATCATCATTCTCATCATCATTCTTACCATGATTAAATTTAGTTTTAATGCTTACATATTTATCTTCAATTTCAATACTAACTATATCATCAATAGAATTTACTAAACCATCACCTAAACAATATCCAACAGCAAAATCATCTAAATCAGCAGGATATGTGGAAAACTTACGAGGAGGCAAATAATCAATATGGAAATAAATATTTTCATCTTTAACTGTTTGTTCTTCTACTTTTTGATAATTTCCATTTTCCCATCTAATAGCAGGAATTTTCTTAATATGCTCCATAAAATCACCTTAAAACAATTAGTATAATATTTTAAAAATCATACAATATAATTTATAACAATAGTTATATTTATAAGTTTATATTCATTTTAAATTAAAAACAATTACTTTTAAAAATTTAAATTACATTAATTTAAATTAAAAACAATTATTTTTAAAAATTTAAAGTATATTCATTTTAAATTAAAAACTATTACTTTTAAAAATTAAATTATATTAATTTAAATTAAAAAACTATTACTTTTAAAATTTTAAACTTTTTAAAAATTGAAGAATTTAATTCTATAAATCATTAGATCTTATTTAAAATTCCAAAGGTTTCTTCTGCTTCCATCTCAGATGCTATACCTACAGAAACCATTTCAGCATAGTCTAATGTTTTCAAGAAATTAAAAGCTTCTTCAGGTCTTTGAATACCAACTGCCAAAATCTTATTAATAATTATTTTTTTATCAATCTTATTAAGTAAATTCACTAATTCCTCTTGTTTATTAGCTCTAAAATCTGGAACATCCATCATATATCCGACTTTATTTACTGGAATCATATAAAAGTCAAATAAACCTTTATCTTCAATAATTGGTGAATCAATTAATTTTTCACTTGTTTTAAAAGGAAAAGAAGTAATAATGCCTGATGGAATACCAGTATCATTAATGGCTTCTAATATTTCAGTTATAAAATCCCAATCATAAGTATCTATAAGAAATTCATCTACAAGCATTAAAGAATTATCAAATTGTGCTAAATTTTCAATGTCTTCCTTCCAAGTAGCCTCTCTTCTTGCCTCATCATAATTCGGTAAAACATAATCCATTTCTGTCTTACCAATAGTTGAAACTGCTTGCATCTCCACTCCATCATTAGAAGCTATTTCAAATGCTTTTAAGAGATTTTCCTTGTTTGCTAAATTAATGGATCTTACTCCCAATTCATAGGATTTTTCAATGATCTTGCTTACATTATTCGGGTTTCTAAGAAGGTCTAAATTGTATAAACGAGTCCTATGGCCAAAATAAGCATCTGCAAGAAATGGGGCATTTCCTAAAACTACACGAGGGATTGATTTTCCTTTAAATTCTAAATCTTCATTAAAAATAATAAACACGACCTAAAAAAATAATAGTTATAATACTAGAATTGAAAATTGAAACTGTTTAATTCTGAATAAAAATTTAATTAAATTAATTATTAAACTTATCGAAAAATAGTTGAATAAAAAAATAAATTGAAAAAATAAATAGATAAAAAAAGACTCTCTTAAAAGAATAAAAGAATAAGAATAAAAAAGACTCTTTTAAAGAATAAAAATGAGAATAAAAAAAGAAAAAAGAATAAAATTATTCTTTTTCAATTACAACAGCAGTTCCATAAGTTAAAACTTCTTGCATGTTTTGGGAAATACTGTCTGAATCCATTCTAACGGAGATAATTGCATTTGCACCTAATTCTTTAGCATGTTCAATGCAACGTGTAATAGATTCTTCTCTTGATTCTTCCATCATTGTAACATATTGCTTAATTTCTCCACCGAATAAGCCTTTAATACCTGCACCAATATCTCCACCAACACCACGTGCACGTACAGTTAAACCATAAACAAATCCTTTATTTTCTACAATTTTATACCCTGAGATATAATTTGCACTTGAAATAGGAAATTCATCCATACTTACCATTTTTATGCCTCCATTATTTTTCTAGATTAACCGAAGTTAATTACTATAATATTTAGTTATATTATATATAAACCTTTTTAAATTTATTTTATAGAATTTTAAACTTAAATCAATATTAAAAAAGATTAAATAAATTAAAATAGGAAAATGAAAAAACCAACAATTCAAAAATATTTTAAAAAAAACTAATATAAAATAAATTAAAAACACTATCTTACAAATTATTTAAATATAATGTTAACGATAAATAATAACACTATAAGCTATCTAATCTTATCTTATAAATTTTAAAAAAATATGAAAATTAGATAATTTATCATAATTTTAAATATTAAAAAACTTTTATAAATTGAATAAATAGTAAAATAAAAGCAAAGGCTTAGGAATATTTAATTTATAAAAATAATTATTATTAAAATTACTAAAAACTTATTTCAAATAAAGAATGGTGAAATAATGAAAGCATTAGTCGCAGATGCAATAAATGAAAAAGGTATTGAAAACTTAAAGGAAATTGCTGAAGTTGTAGTGGATACTAGCATCAGCCCTGAAGAATTACTTGAAACTGTTGGGGAATATGATGCTATTATCGTAAGAAGTAGAACCAAATTACCTGCCGAAGTGATTGAAAAAGCAGATAAACTTAAAATCATTGCAAGAGCAGGTGTAGGTGTAGATAATATTGATGTAAATGCAGCTACCCAAAAAGGTATTATGGTAGTTAATGCACCGGAATCTACTTCAATCACTGTAGCAGAGCACACAATGGGATTAATCCTAAGTACCATCCGTAAAATAGCTATTGCTGATAAATCTACCAAAGCAGGAAAATGGGAGAAAAAGGCATTTATGGGAATGGAACTTAGAAACAAAACCCTTGGTGTGATAGGTATGGGAAGAATTGGATCTCAAGTGGTAAACAGATGTAAAGCATTTGAAATGGATGCTATTGCATATGACCCATATTTACCTCCTGAAGTAGCTAAAAACATGGGTGTTGAATTATATGAAAATATTGAAGATGTCTTAACTAGAGCAGATGTAATTACAATTCACGTTCCATTGACTCCTGAAACTGAACATTCAATTTCTACTGAGCAATTTAAATTAATGAAGGACACCGCACTTATTTTTAACTGTGCACGTGGTGGAATTATTGATGAAGATGCATTATACGATGCATTAGTAAGTGGAGAAATTCTTGGAGCAGGTCTTGATGTATATGAAGAAGAGCCTGCAAAGGACAATAAATTATTCCAATTAGATAATATAGTATGTACCCCCCACATTGCAGCATCCACTAAAGAAGCTCAAAGAGATGCAGCTATCATTGTAGCAAATGAAGTAATCACTTTATTCAAAGGAAAAATGCCTAAAAACATTATTAACATGCCTCGTATGCATAACAGTGAATTTAAAGAAACTAATAATTATCTGGAACTTTGTGAAAAATTAGGTAGTTTTATTTCACAATCTGCAAGTAGCCCTATTAAAAAATTAGAAATTACCTACAAAGGAGAAATTGCAAAGCTTCCAAATAGAGAACTGTTTACAAGAACCATTCTTCAAGGTATTTTAAATCCAATTACCGAAACTGTTGTAAATGCTGTTAATGCAACCACTGTAGCTAAATTTAGAGGAATTAGCATAACAGAGGCAGTAAGTGAAGACAGCGAAGGTTATGAAACTTTAATTAAAGTTTCTGCTAAAACTAAAGATGGGGAAATGTCTGCAGATGGTACTTACTTACATGAACCTAAAATCATTAAAATTAATGGTTATTGGGTAGATGTAAAACCTGAAGGAAATATGTTTATTGCAAAATATAAAGACATTCCTGGAAGTATTGGTGCAATCGGCACAAAATTCGGCCAGCAAAACATTAATATTGGCATCATGCAAGTAGGAAGAGACTCCACTGGCGGGGAAGCTATTATGATTCTTACTTTAGATGAACCAGCTACTAAAGAATCTGTTGAAGAAATTAAATCATTAGACAATGTATATGATGCAAGCAGTTTAATTCTTTAAGTAGAAAAAAGTCTAATTCTCAAAGTAGAAAAAAAGTCTAATTCTTTAAGTAGAAAAAATTCCAATTCTTTAAGTAGAAAAGCAGTAAAAACTCATTAAAGTCAAATATTAAAAGCTGTAAAAAGTAGATTTTTTAAAAACAACTTTCAAATACATTAGATTAGAATTCAGCTGAATTCTAATCTTTTCTTTTTTTACTTTTATTTAAATGATTTATTAAAAAACAGCTTTTTATTCAATATTATCATCATCTAAATTTTCATCATTTCTATTTTTAAATCCTTTTAAAATAGGTTTACCATCTCTAAATTCAATTACAATACCTAACTTAGGACTTTGGCCATTTATAGATTCTCCACCTATCTCAACTACTTTTGGATTTAAATCAATAGAGCCTAATTCATCATCAGATACATTATAAGGACTATAATTATTAGATTGCTTAAAAGAATTATTTGAACTATCTAAATTAGAACCATCAAATTCATGAGAATATTTATTAGTTTTTTCCCTATCATCATCAAAGTATGATAAATCCTTATCTAAATCAAAAAATGATGGATTGAGCTCTTCTTCACCTATTTCATCAAGTTCCTCTTTGATTTCTTTTAAATCTTCAAAAATTAAATCTTGATTAGAATCTGAATAATTGCCTACCTCAAATCTACTAGGCATGCCATAAGCATCATAAGCTTTCATTGTTTCTAAAGAATATGGTTCACAAAGGATTATATGAAATGGGCCATGTTTAGAAAAAGTCATCAAATCAGCATGAGAGGGATTTGCATTATTTCCAGGGTGAGAATGTACAGAACCCCATTTTTTCTGATTAGGCGGAATTAGCCAATCATTAAAAGATGCGCTTGTATGTGATCTTTCACCAGGTAAAAACAGCAATCCAGTTATATAAAGAACCTTATCTTTAACATAACCATCAAACATAGCTAAAAATTCATTAGGATATGATTTTTTAGAATAAAAAACTACAGAATCAATTACTCCATTATCAACGCATACCTTTTCAAATTGATTCTTTTCATTCATTTTTGATACTAAATCTTCAAATCCCATAGTAATTCCTCATTAAATCCTGTATAGCCAGAAATAGCTAAAAATTTTAAAAAGCCCTAAGTAAAAATAAAAATTAATATTATTTTAAATTATTAAAAAACCCTTAATTAAAAATAAAAATTAATATTATTTCAAATTATTAAAAAACACCTAATTAAAAATAAAAATTAATATTATTTCAAATTATTAAAAAACCCTTAATTAAAATAAAAATTAATATTATTTCAAATTATTAAAAAACTCTCTATTAAAAATTTCTAATTCATAATCAACATAAACTTCACTACGTGTAGATACTGTTTTTTCTCCTTTTACTGGATTGAAACCTTCTATTTCCCATGATTTTTTATAAATGCCAATGCCTCTCTTTTTCCAAGTATCAATATCATTTAGGTTTATTCCTCTCTCAAATAATAGATCATGAATTTCATTTGAGTTTAATCCTTTAATTTTTTCATTAGCTTCTTTGGTACCATATTCTTTCTTCAGTGCCCAAATGCCATATCCATTGATACAATTTCTCCAAGCTTCATCTTGTCTCCATTTGAAGTACTTAGCTATAGATTCATCATCTATTGGAATTATTCTTGAATCAAAGGATATGGGAAATACAATATTCCTATCATTGTCTGATAGTTTGTCTAAATTAAATTCACTTGAATAATCATTTAATAGATGATATGTAAAGGAACTTGAAGCGATTGAAGAGAATACTGAATTTATCTTCTCAACTCTAGCTGAAAATGGAATTTCATCTAGGAGAATACTGATTTCATCTGAGAAGGCATAAATAAATTTAGGTGAAAACTGATTAAAAATATCAATGCAAACATTAGCAATAATCTTATAAAATCTATCATCATAAGGTTTTGAAAGTTTTAAAGCCCTTGCCAAACTATGAAATTTACGGCCATCCAAACGTAAAATAATCTTAGAGTTCTTTGGAACCTTCATTGTTGAATAAATTTCATAATCCTTCATTAAATCACCTAAGTTCATTTTTTTAAATAGATAATTAAAACATATACCTTTAACATATAATTTTAAAAAAATATATTATTTACGTTCCTACTGAGCATCCGATATATTAACTATGTCCCTACTGAGCATCCGATATATTAACTATGTCCCTACTGAGCATCCGATATATTAACTATGTCCCTACTGAGCATCCGATATATTAGCTATGTCCCTACTGAGAAAGATTCGTTAAAGCTTCTTAATAATTTGATAGCTGAAAATGCAGCTAACATACTTGTTTTTGGATTTGCAGCAAATGGAACGTTTTCAGAGCTTGTTCTAAATTCACCAAAATCACCTTTAACTAGAACTTCATGAACATTTCTATCTACCTTAGGATCTACAATAATTTTAACATCAATATCCATATTACAAGCAATACTTAAAGAAGCAGCTACGTTAATATTTACTGGAAACTTTTCAACAGCTTCGTGAGCTTTTCCTTCAAATAGAATCTCTTCTTCTTCAACTTCACGGCCTAATGATTTAGGTGCTTTTCTTGTAGTTAAAGAAGCCTGTGTGATTTTACCAATAGATGCCGCTTTAATACCATCTAAACCTACAATTGCACCAGATGGAGCATATACTTTAGCCTTATGTTTTCGAGCAGTATTATGAACATTTTCTCTAAATTCCTTATCCATCAATGCTCCAACACTCATAACCATTAAATCTATACCTTTTTCTAAGATAGGTATAGCAATATTCTTTAAAGCAATTGGTGAAGCCGCTTCTACAACCAAATCAACTTTATCCAACATATCCTCTAATTTAATAATAGCTATTCCATTAGCAATGTGTGCTAGATTTTCTGCTCTTTCAATATCACGATCATAGAAATACTTGATTTCTATTCCTTCTTCAGACATGATTTCATTAACTATTGTATTTGCAATAGCTCCACATCCTACAATACCTACAATCATCAGTTCACCTCAGCTTAATAAAATAAAATTTTAAAAAAACAATAGTTGAATTATTAATATCCCTATCCTCAATATTAATTAATTTTCATTAAATAAAAAAAAATCTTTATCCTTAATATTAATTAATTTTCATTAAATAAAAAAAAATCTTTATCCTTAATATTAATTAATTTTTATTAAATAAAAAACTATCTTATTAAAAAATTTATAAATTCTAAGCTATTTATAAAAATTGATAATAGCATTGATAATATCAAAGAAAATTTTATAAAAAATTATAAAAAAATAGAATAAAAAAAGAAAATAAAAAATAAATATGTTAATTAATCTGAAACTACATTTAGAAAAATAGGCTAATAATCAAAGGATATGGTAAAAATCTCAAAGATTAAAAACATATTTAGTTAAAAAGCTATTGTTGTCCCGGTATAGGAGCTTCTACAGGAGCTTCTTTTGGAGCTTCTCTAACTGGGTCAGGTTTTGGGCGTATAGACATTTCTTCCCCTGCAACTGGAGGTTTAGGTCTTTTCAAATCTTGAGGATCAATTAACATAATGTCTCCAATAGCAGTAACCCTATCAAACTCTATATTAAGTAAGCCTTCTTGGAAGGTTCTACCTACTTCTTCTTCAGGAACAAACTGAAATCCGCCTCTAAAGATATCTCTGAAACCTGCACTTTTCCTTTCAGGTTCTAAAGCTTTCACTTGAAGTCTAGAGATAGTTCCATATCTAATATTAAGAACTACGTCATGAACTTGACCTACATATTGTCCTGCCAATGTATATATATCCAAATCATAAAGAGAGGAAACTTCTACCATTTTTTCACCATTCTAACTCAATAAATCAAAATAAAATACGTCTTATCAATGCATAAAAACATTGAAAAATCCTTTAATTTTTTAAAAATTTAGCCTATAAAGAATGAATCATTAATTAAAGATATGAATTTTTTAATTTAGATTTTTTAAAGAAATTCATATGGAATTTAACAATCAAAATATTAAATAAGCCTATTATATAATATATGTCTATTTGCTTATATAAATACTTTATGATTTAAAGCTAAAAAAACCTTATAAAATTAGAATAGAATAATGAAATTTGAAGAAAAATAGAAAATAAAAATGAACTATATGAAAAATAAAAAAAATAAGAAAGATTTTAAAGTGAAAATAAAAAATAACTTAATTTTCTTAATAAAAAATAAAATTTTTCAAAAAAATGATAATAACATGATATTATCATGAAAAATTCTGAAAAATTCCAAGAAAATGATAATAACATTGTAATATCATGAAAAAATCTTCTAAAGTTAATAAATTTTTAGGGGCCTGAATTTTTTCATATGAAAATTCCTTTGAATTTTCCCTATTTTTATTCATTATCCTAAAAAATTAGTTTTATTTCTAAAAATACAATTGTATTTTTAGTTATATAAAAAAATAGGTCTTCAGTACCGTTAAATTTAAATAATATGCTTAATAAATATATTATTGATGATAACAATGAAGCGTAGATTAAATTTAGATAGCAAAGACCCAAATTATATTTTGTTAAAAGAAATATTTAAAATTATTGATTCTAGAAAATCACAAGAAATATTAGCATCTTATGGATTTAAAAACCTAAATAAAAGAAGATTTACTTTTAAATCATTTTTATAAGCATATTCTTTGGTTTTGATATTCCATTCATTATAAATAAATTTAAATCCAAAAAATAACTTCGTAAAATTCTTTAATATTTCAGAATTTTCAACTTCAAATCAAGTTTTATAAAATTTTTTCAGAAAAAATAAACTCTGAAAAACTTTAAAATCCTTAAACAGAATCTTAAACTCAAAAAATAGGATAAAAAGAATAAAAAAAGGCTTTTATCATTGATGCAACTCCAATAGACTCAGATATCAATATTCCAACAGATAATAAAAAGACTAAAAGAATCATCTTCAAAAATTAAATCTCAAAATTGGAGCTATTCATCCCTCTAAAAGGATATTATATATGGATTTAAAGTAACAATTGTAATAAATTATGATTCCATGAACCCTGTATTATATTTTAATCCATTCTAGGGCTCCAAACGATGCAAAACTTTTGATAGTATTTTAGAAAACCTTCAAAAAAAGACGAATAATAAGAAAAATAGACATATTAATACTTTGATAAAGGATATTACAGCTATAAAAAATTACCAAATAGGAATATCAGCAAATATAAAATTGTTTCCTTTTATTTTTCCAAAAGAAAAAATTCAACAAAAACAAGATTAGATGACATTTTAACCTATCCATTAGCCGTATTCAACAAAACAGAGAAAATAATAAAAGAAAAAAGACTATACCAGATTAAAAATGGAATTATTGAAAAAATTAGATTCATGGGAAAAATTTAAACCAATAAGGGGTAAAATAGAAGATTTTTTCAAATTATTAAAACAAGGATTTTGAATATGAGAGAAATCCACAAATATACTCCAAAATCAGTTGAAAAAAACCGTTTATTTAAATGTATTTTTAGGAGCACTGATAGTATTACAAGGATTTTACTCAAAAACATCCATACAAAAATTATCAGAAAACTAAAATCTTAAGACTCCTAAACTTCTTTTTTAATTATTATAGCAAATTATATATATTTGTTTTATATTATAATAAATTAAATATTTAGGTTTACCTAAATATTTTTTATTTAATAAAATACAAAAGGAGAAAAATTTCATGAAAGAAAGTTTAGATTTATCTGCAGTTAGTGAAACAATGCTTGTTCCTGTATATGCAAGAGCTTTAGAGAACAAAAGAAAAAATCCTGCATTTTATGATGAAACAGCTATAAAAATCGTTAATAATCTTGATTATGATTTTGCTAAACGATTTAAAGCCTCTAAAAATAAAATGAACTTTTGGGGATGCTCTTCAAGAACAATTATATTAGATAGGGAAGTTAATAGCTATATAAAAGAAAATCCAAATTCTTCAATAGTTAATTTAGCTTGTGGTTTAGATGATAGATTTAATCGTGTGGACAATGGAAGAATAATGTGGTATAATATTGATTTTAAGGATGTTATGAGTTTAAGGGAGAAATTCATAGATAAAAATGATAGAGTTGTTAATATTTCATCTTCAGTACTTGACTTTAGTTGGATAGATAAAATAGAAAATAAAAATAAGGTTTTAATTATAGCTGAAGGCTTTTTAATGTATCTACCTGAAGAAGATGTAAAAAAACTATTTTTAAAAATTTCTGAAAGCTTTAAAGAGGTTGAGTTACTTTTAGAGATAATGTCTCGTTGGATGGTAAAGAATCAAAAAAAGCATGATACTATTAAACAAACTGGAGCTGTATTTAAATGGGGTGTAAATAGAACTAAAGATTTTGAAAATCTTTGTCCATCATTTAAAATAATTAGTGATTATAATTTAACAGATGAAATGAAAAGATATTCTCCCATTTTTATTAGATTAATTTCTCCATTTCTAAAGTCTAGAAATAATAGAATAGGAAAATTTGTTAAAATATTATAGAATATTGGTTTTTTAGAAATTTCTTATTATACACTTTGGAGTTTTTTTTCCTTTTTTCTATTTGAAGATATATTTTTGAGTTTATTGTAACACATAGACCCTATACTATTATATCTGCAGATCAAATTTTACTTTTAAATGAGGGATAATAGCTGAGAGGGGAACTCATAATGAATTAATTAGTATAAATGGATATTATAATAAATTTTGGACTATGCAGGAAGAAAATAGAACTTGGAAATTTTAAATTTTTAGAGAGTGTTTTAATTAACATTGAACTATTCATTTAATTAGATATCCATTAATCAAGGTTATATTCAAAGAAAACCTATTCACAACCAGCTTTGTTTACAATAATTGCATTGAAATTATATTTAAAAATGAGTTTTCGCCAAATAAGGAATTATATAGTACTTTCAAAAGAAATAAAAGAATTTTTAAACATTGAAAAAGCACCCAACTACAGTACACTTCAAAAATTCTTCAAAAGATTACCAACAAACATTTTGAATGAATAATCAACATAATAACTAACAAATTAAATATTAAAAACTGCATAGTTGCTTTAGATTGAAGTGGTTTCACTGGTGATAACGCAGACAAATATTACTCAAAAATAAGAGGAAATGAAAGAAAACACTACACCAAAATGCCATATTGCAATAGATGTAGAAAGCAAAAATAATACTTTATTCACAAGCTTTAAAAGGACCAAAACATGAGACAAAATTTGCAATCGCATCAATAAAAACAATAAAAATGTATAAACCATCATAGATATTTAGCAAATAAAGCATACGATACAAAACACATCAAAAGATGCATAAATTTAGAATACACAAATACACACCAAAATCAGTAGAAAAAACCGTAAATCTGATTGTATTTTCAGGAGCACTAATCATAACACAAGGCTACACAACAAAACAGACCTACAAAAACTTTCAGAAAACTAAAAAATTCAAACCCATAAAATTTTTATAAAAAATATTGAAATTCTGAAAAAATAAGAGTGGTTTAATGTTTATGAGATAAAAGTAATTTAAATTATAGAGAAGAAATTAATAAAAAACTAGATAAAAAATAAAATAATATTAAATTAATAATAAAATAGATAAATAAAATTGATTATCAATTAATTAAACTAAATTTAAGGTTTTAGGAAAGTTTCAATCATATTTTTAGTTTCTTTTAAAGAGTCCATAGGAATACCACTAGGCATTTGACCTAATTCACCATTAACTTCTTTTAAAATACTGCCATCCATACCTAAAAACATAGCTTCTGAAACAATTTCCATGAAGCTTGCTGGAGGAAGTAATGAAACACCTACTCTATTACCTTCTTTAACATTTAAATCATTAGTAACAACTTTTAAAGATCTTTTTCCAACATTTACATTACAAATCATAAGAGAATCAGCATTAGGATGTTTACTAACACTCATAATCTCTCCAACTTTTACATCAATACCAATAATCGGATCATCAATTGGGCCAAATTTAAATCTTAATCTAAGTCCTAAAATAGTATCTAAGAAAAATCTAACCTTAGCAATATTTTCTTCAGTTTTTTCTCTATCCTCTTTAGGAGTATTTGACATAAACTTATGTGCCCAGTCTTCTCCACCTAAAAATTCAATGATTCTATAAGCCTTATCTTCCAATTTTTCAACATCTTCACAATTCGCTAGTGTATCTCCTTCTAAATAACAATAAAGTAAAGATTGTAAATCCGGCTCCATCCTTTTAGCTTCTTCAATAGTAGCTTTTTTATTCCAATTACCTCTAAAACTACCAGTTTGAACAGTTCTTAAGAATAATTCTCTTGCTTTTAAAGCAATCAAAATCCTATAATCTTTAGCAGTGTCCCACATAATATCACAATTGATCAATAATAATTGTAAAAATCAAATAGAATTGATTCCATATATTTCTTATAATTCTTTAATAATATCCTTTTATTTAAATATATTTTATTTTTAAATATGTTTTATTTAATATGTTTATTTTTAAATATTGCTTTATTTTTAAATGTGTTTTATTTAATATGTTTATTTTTAAATATTGCTTTATTTTTA